>CAIYXE010000347.1 GCA_903930095.1 uncultured Hyphomicrobiales bacterium | reverse complement strand
GTGGAACCGCCACGCGGCCCGCGCCACCACCGAGGTCGAGGTGGCGACCTGGTCGAAGTGGCCGGGCTGCGGCATCGGCATCGTCGGCGGCGCCGTTGCCGCGCTCGACATCGACATTCGGGAGGATGCCGAGCTGGCGCTGCGGGTGGAAAAGCTGGCACGTGAGCGGCTGGGCGATACGCCCGCGCTCAGGATCGGCAAGGCGCCCAAGCGCATGCTGGTCTATCGCACGGCGGAGCCGTTCAGGGGCATCAAGCGGCATCCGCTGGAGGTCCTGTGCCTCGGCCAGCAATTCCTGGCCTATGCCGATCATCCGGACACGGGCGCTCCCTATGCCTGGCCCGAGGAGGGGCTGGCCGATCTCGACATCTCGCAGCTTCCGGAGATCGGCGAGGCGGCGGCCCGCGCCTTCCTGGAGGAGGCGCACGCGCTCCTGCCGCCAGACTTGCGGCAGAACAGCCTCAACGGCAACGGCGCTGCGCTGCAGGGTCATTCCGCCCATGGGTACAGTCAGGCCGGAACGCTTCCCGCGATCGAGGCGGCGCTCGCCCACCTGCCCAACGCGGAACTGGATTACGATAGCTGGATGCGCATCGGCATGGCGCTGAAAGGCGCGCTCGGCGAGGACGGCGGCGGCCTCTTCGCCGCATGGTCGGCGCAGGCGGACAAGAACGATCCCGCCACGACGGCGAAGGCTTGGGCGAGCTTCCATCCGGACCGTATCGGGGCCGGAACAATCTATCACCTCGCCATGGAGCGGGGCTGGCAGCCGGAGCCAGACCTCGTGCTCGACGGCGCGCGCGAGCAGGGCGAGGAACATCCGGCAGCCGCCATGCTCGCCCGCCTTACCAAACAGCCTGCGGCGGAGCCGGAACCGTCTCCTGCCGGGGAACGGCCCGCAGCGCCGTTCGATCCGGTCATGCCGGACGGACTGGTGGGTGATCTGGCCAGCTACATGATCGCCACCGCCCGGCGTCCGCAGCCGCTGTTGTCGCTGGGTGCCAGCCTCTGCGCCATCGGCGCGCTGATGGGCAGGCTTTACCGCACCGAGAGCAATCTCCGCTCAAACCTCTACGTCGTAGGCATCGCCGACAGCGGCTCGGGCAAGAACCACGCCCGCGAGATCGTCAACGAGGTGTTCTTCGAGGCGGGGCTCGCCAATCATCTCGGTGGCAACAAGATCGCCTCCGGCGCGGGATTGCTGACCGCTCTTCACCGCCAGCCCGCCATCCTGTTCCAGATCGACGAGTTCGGCATGTTCCTCTCAGCCGCAGCGGACAGGAAGCGCAGTCCCCGGCACATCACGGAAATACTCGACAACATGACCGAGCTCTACACGGCGGCGGGCGGCATCTTCCTTGGCGCGGAATATGCGAACCGGGACGGCATGAACGAGCGGCGCGACATCGTCCAGCCCTGTCTCTGCCTCTACGGCACGACGACGCCCCTGCATTTCTGGGGCGCGCTGCAGGGCGCCAATGTCGTCGACGGCTCGCTGGCGCGCTTCATCATCCTGCCGAGCGACGAGGATTACCCGGACGAGAACCTTGCCGCAGGACTCCGGCAGGCGCCGCCGGCGCTGATCCAGGGGCTGCAGCGCATCGCGGAAGGAGGAGGTCTTCAGCGTGGCAATCTGTCAGGTGTCACATCGGGCCCCAACACCGCCGTGAACCCATCCATCGTCCCCATGACGGAGGAGGCGAAGGCATGCTTTGCGGGTCTGAGCGTACAGCTGACGGAGGAACTGCGCGCCGCTTCGGGGACGGCCTATACCGCGATCCTCGCGCGCATCGGTGAGAACGCCATGAAGCTGGCGCTGATCGTTGCCGTGGGACGCGATCCGTTGCGGCCGGTGATCGAACTCGGTGATGCCGAATGGGCCATCCGCTTCGTGCGTCACTTCGCAAAGCGGACGATGGACGCGGTCGAGCGTCATGTCGCGGACACCGAGACCGAGGCTCACCTCAAGCGCATCCGGGAGATCATTCGTGGGGCGGGCAGCGAGGGCATTACCAAGTCGGAGGTCACGCGCGCCTCGCAATGGCTGAAAGCCCGCGACCGTGACGAGATCCTCGTGACGCTGATCGAGACCGGTGATATCAAAACAGCGATGCGGGATACCGGCGGCCGCAAGGCGATGGTGTACCGGCTGTCGAGGTGGGGTGGACCGTGGCAGCATACCTCAGTGCGCAAAACGGGCCAGAAATAACGATGTTCGTGCGCAAGCCAATGAAATCAAACGGGAAACCCAAGCCGATCAGATGTTTCAATATTTCAAGAGAAACCCAG
>CAIYXE010000346.1 GCA_903930095.1 uncultured Hyphomicrobiales bacterium | reverse complement strand
CTGTTAGCACTCGGTAGGGTGGAGTGCTAGCAGCTAGGGCAGGAGATAGTGCGCAGCGCGCGCTCCGTCAAGAGGTCCCAAAGGCGGCAGGGTTGATTTATGCGCGTTTCAGGCGAAGGGAGGTCTCAGGCCACGTGGCTCAGCCGCTCGGAGGGGTCCTCCTCGATGAGTTGGTCGATCGCCAGCAGCGCCTGGCGGAGCTCCTCCCGGCTGGCCTTGCCGCCGAAGCAGATACGGATCGCCTGGTCGTCCGCCCGCCGGTCCACCGCGAAGGAGGTGCCGGTGTTCACATGAATGCCTTTGCCGTCCAGCGCGCGGGCGAAATCGCCGGGCGTCCAGGCCTCGGGCAGCTTCAGCCACAGGAAGGGGGCATGCGGCGCGCATTGCACCTCATGGCCCTTGAGCACGTCCAGCGCCATGGCGCGCCGTGCCCCGTTCTCGGCGATGATGGCGGAGAGGATGCGGTCCGCCGCGTCGCCCTCGATCCAGTAGCGGGCCACTTCCGCCGCCAGCCCCACCGCGCGCCCGCTCGCCGCCGTCTGGTGGCGGATCAGCTGGTGCGCCTTGCCGGGTGGTGTCGCAACGAACCCCACGCGCAGGCCCGGCGAGAGCGTCTTTGAGATCGACGTGATGTGCCAGGTGCGGTCAGGTGCCAGGCTGAACAAGGTGGGCGGCTGGGTGCGCGGGTCGAGCAGGCGGAAGATGTCATCCTCCACAATGGTCAGGCCGTAGCGCCGGGCAATATCGACGATCGCCGTGCGCCGGGCATAGTCGAGGGTGCTGGTCGTGGGGTTTTGCAGGGTGGGCACGATGTAGAGCAACCGTGCCTCACCCGCCCGCGCCGCGCGCTCCAGCGCGTCGGGCACCAAGCCGCCCCGGTCCATCTCCAGCGGCACGAGGGTGATGCCAAGGTGCCGGGCGATGGGCTTGAGAGAGCAGTAGTTCAGCCCCTCCACGAACATCTTGTCGCCGTGCTCGCTGATCGCGGCGAGGCAGGCGATGAGGGCGGCATGGGCCCCCGCCGTCACCACCACATCCTGCTCGGGAACGTGGATTCCGGAGCGGGCAAGCCACGTCACCCCCATGGCGCGGTGCAGCGGGTGGCCCTCGGGCGGGGTGTAGTCGAGAAGGTCGAGCCTGCAGGCTGAGGCCATGATCTGGCGCAGCGCCGTATCCAGGTCGGGACCATTGTGGACTTGCGGAGGCGAGGCCTGGGAGATGTCGAGCACGCCGCTCGTGGCGGCGGAGGGCAGCTGGAAGGTCTTTACCTGCGCGCCCGGCGCCTTGATGAAGCTGCCGCGGCCCACCTCGCCCGCCACCAGCCCTAGCTTCTCCGCCTCGGCATAGGCTCTTGTGACAGTTCCCGTGGTCACGCCCAGGCGGAAGGCGAGGTCACGTTGCGGCGGCAGCCGGTCCCCCGGTTTGAGAGCACCGCTCAGCGTGTCCTGGCGGATGGCCTCGGCGATCTCGAGATAGAGCGGGCGTTCACGGCGGAGCTGCGGCAACCAAATTGTCATGGGGACAATGTTTCCCTTGTCGAAGATTGTATCGATACGGTATAACAATCGAACGGTACAATCAAGAGAGTTAATCGAAACAATAGAGACAATCGGTGACAGCCATGCGCGACTACATCCTGACCCAGTCCATCGCCCGCGACAGTACCTTCGCCTTCCCGAAGCTGCGCCGCATGATCCGCAGTTGGGTATTGAAGCGCAATCTCAAGGCTCTCGAAGCCCTCGACGCGCATCTGCTGGATGACATCGGCCTGGCACGCGGCGACCTTCGCCACCTCCACGCCCTGCCGCTGGATGTGGACCTCACCGAGGAATACGCCAGGTTGCGCGATGCCCGCGCCCATCTTCCGCACGGCGGATCAGAAGAGGGGGGCAACCGCCCGGTACAGCGCCCGGAACCGCGCCAGACGCTCGCCATAGGCGGCGGCGAGGTCCGGATCGGGTTCAACCTCGGCGGTGACAGGCGGCTTCACGCAGGTCAGGGCGGGGTCATCCCCCTGGGCCGCTAGACGTGCGAGTCGGGCCGCGCCGAAGGCGGGGCCCGACTCCGAACCATCCTGCAGCAAAACGGTCTTGCCGAGTGCACTGGCAAGGATTTTCATCCAGAAGCGGCTTCTTGCCCCGCCGCCATTGACGGCGACGTGGTCCGGCAGCGCACCCGTCTCCGCGAGGTAGCCCTGCGCATCCGCAAGTGAGAGGGCAACACCCTCGAGCACGGCCTGCGTCACCTGCTCGGGGCTGGAGGAGGGCGTCAGCCCGAACAGCACGCCCTTGGCATGGGGGTTGTTGTGCGGCGTCCGCTCTCCCGAGAGATAGGGCAGGAACAGGATGGGGGAGGGTGAGCCGGAGAAGACCTTTTCGGTGTCTTCCAGCAGTTTGCCGATATCGCTCCGCCCCATCAGCCCCGCGGCCCAGGCGAGTGCCCCCGCGCCATTCAGCAGCGCCGCCATCTGGAACCAGCGGCCAGGCAGGCCATGGCAGAAGCTGTGAATCAAATGCTGTGGCGCTGGCCGGTAGCTCTCGCGCGCCACGAAATACTGCGTGGCGGTGCCGAGCGAGATGAAGGCATCGCCCTCATTGACCGCGCCCGAGGCAATGGCGCCCGCTGCCGCATCACCCGCGCCTGCCGCCACGATGGTGCCGGGGGTCAGTCCCCAGGCCGCTGCCACCGCTCCCTTGAGTTGGCCCGACACCGCATTGCCCTCGAGGGCCACCGGCAGCAGGAAGGTCTCGATCCCGCAGGCCGCCGCGATCTCGGGTGACCATTGCCGCGTTGCGCCGTCGAGCAGCAGCGCGCCGGAGGCGTCACACATGTCGGTGGCGAAGCTCCCCGCCATGCGGAAGCGAATGTAGTCCTTGGGCAGCAGCAGGTTCCGGGCCTTGGCCATCACCTCCGGCTCGTGCCGCCTGAGCCAGATGAGTTTCGGCGCGGCAAAGCCCGGCATGGCGGGAACGCCCGCAATGGTGCCGATGGCGGGAAGCCGCCGGTTCAGCTCTTCCGCTTCCGCGAAGGCGCGCCCGTCATTGTGGAGAATGGCTGGCCGGAGCGGCAGCCCGGCCTCGTCCAGCAGCACCACGCCATGCATCTGGCCGGAAAGCCCGATGGCCCGGATGCCGGACCACGCCGCTCCGGAGTTCCGACGCAATTCTCCGACCGCGTGACCGACCGCGATCCACCAGTCCTCCGGGTTCTGCTCCGACCACAGCTCTTGTGGACGCGAAATTCCGAGGGGTGCGGCGGCTGTCCCAAGAATGGTCTGGCCCTCATCTACCAGCACCGCCTTGACGCTGGAGGTGCCGATGTCGATGCCGAGGAACATAGAATCAAATCCCGATTTCTTTTGGCGGAGCTACGGCAGAAAATCCAAACATAGTATCAGCTGGAAAGGTACTGGTGGAGTTCTTCTAATTCATTCAATCGAATAGCGTTTATGGCGTTGTCCGCGGCTTTTCTCAATTGAGTATCAGGCCCTTTTCGAAAATGACCAAAAACAGTACCCGTGAGTGATGGCATTTCGTCAGCCTCGATAATGTCTCTGTTT
>CAIYXE010000345.1 GCA_903930095.1 uncultured Hyphomicrobiales bacterium | reverse complement strand
TTGAACCCCAACTCCAGCTTCGCCTGGATCATTGCTCGTTCCTCGCAACTCAGATGTGTGTAGTGGTTTCCCATGCATCCATTCTTTCTGAGGAATGTTGCACTTGGGAATTGAGCGCGCCCCACAAAGAACACAAAGATCACAAAGAAAAGAAGGGGCTGAGCTCGAATGCCCTTCTTTGTGTCCTTTGTGTTCTTTGTGGTTCAGGTTTTCTTGTGAAGACAGGTTCACCACGAAGAAGATGAATTCCCAGGTCTTCCTTCGTGGTCTTGGTGGTCTTCTCGGTATCGGCTGCGCCGATACGCGAGACAAACTGAAATCTCGTGGTGAAGGCCTGTCATGCCCAGTTCAGGGCTTCCACTCGGGGTGCAGGTGGCCCTGGAAGATGGGCTGCACGGGGCCGGTCATGAGGACGCGGCCCTCGGGGCTGAAGTCGATGTCCAGGGAGCCACCGGGCATGCTGACGGTGACGTGGGGATCGATGAGGTTCAGGCGGCGGCAAGCGGCGGCGGCGGCGGCGCTGCTGCCCGAGGCGGGGGTGTAGCCGGCGCCCCGCTCCCAGATCTCGATGCGGAGGCGCTCCCGGCTGGTGACCTCCACCAGCAGGACGTTCACGCGCTCCGGGAACTCGGGATGGCGCTCGATCTTCGGGCCCAGGCGGCGGGCGTTGGCGGGGGAGACCTCGCCGGGGAAGATGATGCAGTGGGGGTTGCCCAGGTTGAGGGCGGTGATGGTGATGGGCCCCGTGGGCAGGAACAGGGGGGTCTCCAGCACCTCCAGGTGAGCTGCGATGCCCGTGAAGGGGATGTCCCCGGCCCGGAAGCTGGGCAATCCCATGTCCACCTGGGCCAGGCTGCCGTCCTCCGCCAGGAAGCACACGTCGAAGTGCCCGCCGAGGGTGTGGATGCAGCAGGCCCGGGACTTGGCGTGTCCGGCCTCCAGCAGGTAGCGGCCGAAGATGCGGATGCCGTCGCCGCTGGTCTCCGCCTCGCTGCCATCGGGGTTGAAGATCCGCAGCCCGAAGGCCTCAGGATGGCCGGGGACGGCCATGGGGCCCAGCAGCAACCCATCAGAACCGATGCCGAGGCGCCGGTCGCAGAGGGCCTGGATCAGCTTCGGATCCGGCTCGAAGGGCGACCGGGTCGGATCCACGACGAGGTAGTCGTTCCCGAGCACATGGAATTTGGAAATGGGAAAATCAAGGGGCATGCGGTTGTCCTGGTGGGAGGCCGCCCTCCGGGCCTTGGCTTGCCCCGAGTGGCTGCTGACGCTGCAGGCAGGACGGGACCTGCAGATCCTTCCTGAAGCCCGAGCAGACTAGCATTCGAGCCAGCAGGCAGCAACCCGGGGGAGCTCCCGAGCAGGCGGAAACGCCCCCGAATCGGCGAGCTTTACAGCGAGATGCGGGTTCCCAGCACCTGCAGGAACTGGGCAAGCCAGGCGGGATGGGCGGGCCAGGCGGGGGCGGTGACCAGGTTGCCGTCGGTCACGGCGCCGTCGATGGCGATCTCCGCATACTTCCCCCGGGCGATCTCCACCTCGGCGCGGCAGGCGGGATAGGCCGAGCAGGTGCGGCCCTCCAACACCCCAGCCGCGGCCAGCAGCTGGGCGCCATGGCAGATGGCGGCCACGGGCTTCCCCGCCGTGAAGAAGTGCCGCACCAGCTCCAGCACCTCCAGGTTGAGGCGCAGGTATTCCGGGGCGCGGCCGCCCGGGATCACCAGCGCATCGCACTGGCCCAGGTCGAGGTCATCGAAGGTGGCGTTGAGGGTGAAGCGGTGACCGGGCTTCTCGGAGTAGGTCTGGTGGCCCTCGAAGTCGTGGATGGCGGTGGCGATCCAGTCCCCGGCGACCTTGCCCGGGCACACGGCCTGCACCTTGTGACCCACGGCCAGCAGCGCCTGGAAGGGCACCATGATCTCGTAGTCCTCGCCGAAGTCTCCGACGAGCATGAGGATGTTTTTCGCGGCCATGACTGCCTCCGGTGAGCGTGGGGCCTGATTATGCCCCCGACGCCTGGTGGAGGCATTGATAAATGAAGGAATGGGTGATGACTTGGCCGAAAATTTACACGACCTGCGGGGAGTCTATTTGGGGCATTCGGGAGTCCCCCGGGGGGGGGCATGAAGACTGGAACCCGCAGCTGGCGCAGAGGGGCGAGCCACGACCCATCACCGCAGTCAGAGGCGCCGACTGAGATTCTCTTCAAGGAAAAAGAATATCAGCCACCGATGAACACCGATGAACACTGATGAACACCGATAAAGACATGATAAAAAACGAAAGCTAATACCTATTAGCTCTTTCTTTATCAGCTTTTAATCGGTGTTCATCGGTGGCTAAAAAAGCTTTTTCTATCTTCAGGCCTGGAGGTAGACCTCGGCGCCCTTCTCCGTGAACTCCTGGCTCTTCTCTTCCATGCCTTTGCGCAGAGCTTCCTCGTCGCTGAGGCCCTGGGCGGCGGCGTACTGCCGGACGTCCTCGGTGATCTTCATGGAGCAGAAGTGTGGGCCGCACATGGAGCAGAAGTGGGCGCTCTTGGCGCCTTCGGCGGGGAGGGTCTCGTCGTGGAACTCCCGGGCGGTGTCCGGATCCAGGGCCAGGTTGAACTGGTCCTCCCAGCGGAACTCGAAGCGGGCCTTGCTCATGGCGTCGTCCCAGAGGCGGGCGCCGGGATGGCCCTTGGCCAGGTCCGCGGCGTGGGCGGCGATGCGGTAGGCGATGACGCCGTCCTTCACGTCCTTCTTGTTGGGCAGGCCCAGGTGCTCCTTGGGGGTGACGTAGCAGAGCATGGCGCAGCCGAACCAGCCGATCATGGCCGCGCCGATGGCACTGGTGATGTGGTCGTAGCCCGGCGCCACATCCGTGGTGAGAGGACCCAGGGTGTAGAAGGGCGCCTCGTCACAGACCTCCAGCTGCTTGGTCATGTTCTCCTGGATCAGGTGCATGGGCACGTGACCGGGGCCTTCGATCATCACCTGGCAATCCTTGGCCCAGGCGATCTTGGTGAGTTCCCCCAGCGTCTGCAGTTCGCCGAACTGGGCCTCATCATTGGCGTCGGCGGTGCAGCCGGGACGCAGACCGTCACCCAGACTGAACGAGACGTCGTACTTCCGCATCAGGTCACAGATGCGATCGAAGTGGGTGTAGAGGAAGTTCTCTTCATGGTGATGCAGGCACCACTTGGCCATGATGGATCCACCACGACTCACGATGCCCGTGACCCGCTTGGCGGTCATGGGGATGTAGTGCAGCAGCACCCCGGCATGGATCGTGAAATAATCAACGCCTTGTAGGGCCTGCTCTTCCAAGGTTTCCAGGAACAGGTCGATGCTGAGGTCCTCGACCTTGCCCTTCACCTTCTCGAGGCACTGGTAGATGGGCACCGTACCAATGGGAACTGGGCTGTTGCGGACGATCCATTCCCGCGTGGCGTGGATGTTGGGTCCCGTGGACAGGTCCATGACCGTGTCGGCGCCCCAGCGGGTGGCCCACTGCAATTTCTCGACCTCTTCCGCGATGCCCGAGGTTACCGCGCTGTTGCCGATGTTGGCGTTGATCTTCACCAGGAATTTCCGGCCGATGATCATCGGCTCCAGTTCCGGGTGGTTGATGTTGGCGGGGATGATGGCCCGACCGGCGGCGATTTCCTGGCGGACGAATTCTGGGGCCACGTTTTCGCGGATGGCGCAGAAGCGCATCTCCTCCGTGACGATGCCATGACGGGCGAACCACCGTTGGGTCGGGGCAGCGATGCCCCAGCGCTTGGCCACCCAATCGGCCCGACGTTTCGGGAGGCCATCGCGCAGGTCATGCGCGATGGGACCGGCGGTGTTGTAGACCCGTACGGGCGACTCGCCGGTGACGGCGATGTCGCGGAAGGGCACCGCGAGGTCACCGACCTCGACCCGGATCGAGTTGGGCAAATCGTCGGCCCAGGGCCGCATGGCAGTGGATGAGGACGGAGCTGACGCTCCGTTGGTGGTGCTGGTCCCCATGATGGGGCTCCTTCCCTACGCCGGCATGACCCGGATCAGGTTCATGGGGTCGCTCGGGCGCAGGTGCGCCAGAGCCTCTCAGCCAAAAAGGCTCCCCCTGGATATGTGGCGGCAGATTTAGGGTGAAGCCGCTGGCCGTCCATCTCGGGAAACCCCCGAGAGAACGTCCGCCAAGGCTTCACTCGCTGCCAGCAGACCGGGACCGCTGGGGTCCTCCAGCACCGCATCTGGCAGGGCGATCCAACGTACGGCCAGGCGATCCAAACCGGGACGATGGGCCAGGTCCTGGCTGGCGGGATGGACGATGACCTCCGGCGCCAGGGCGATGACCTGCTCGACACCCAAGGTCGGCCAACCGTGAAAAGCCTCCGCCGCCGCATCCCGGCCACCGGCGGCGGTGATGAGATCG
>CAIYXE010000344.1 GCA_903930095.1 uncultured Hyphomicrobiales bacterium | reverse complement strand
CAACTGCGATACCACCAGGGCCTCGACCTCGCGCGCCGCAATGCGTCTGATCTGGCAGTCTCCGCAACCGCCCTTCAGATAGCTCGTCGGTGCGTAATACCTGTATAGCTTTCCACCCTGCTTTCGGGTGTGGACCGGCGTCATGGAACTCATGCAGCCGCCGCACTTGAGGACTCCCGTCAGCGGTGCGCGCGATTTCCGCTTGCTCGAGGGGCTCTTGCCACGGGGGCTGTCCCCCAGCAGTTCATGGACGCGATCCCACACGTCCTGCGCGATGATGGGCTCATGGCGGCCATCATGCACCAGATCCTTGTGGCGGATCTTGCCGATGTAGACCGGATTGCTGAGAATCTTGTAGACCGCGCCGCGGTCCAAGGGCGTTCCGCCGAAGCTCCGGCCCGAGCGCGCCACGCGGTTCCGGCTCACGACACCGAGTGCCGGAATCTCGTGCGCGACACGCGCCACCGACTTCAGCATCAGGAAGCTGTCGAAGATGAGTCGGACCGCGCGGGCATGTTCGGGGTGGACGTGCAACTCGCGATCGCGCACCTCGTAACCGAACGGCGTGACGCCGCCCATCCTCATGCCCTTCCGCGTCGAGGCGGCAACCTTGTCGCGGAGGCGCTCGCCGATCACCTCGCGCTCGAACTGGGCGAAGGACAGCAAGATGTTCAGCGTGAGCCTTCCCATGCTCGTCGTCGTGTTGAACTGCTGGGTGACAGAGACAAAGGTGACGTTCCTGGCGTCGAAGGTTTCCACGAGCTTTGCGAAGTCGGCGAGCGAGCGGCTCAGACGGTCAACCTTGTAGACGACAACGGTGTCGATCAGGCCAAGCGCGATGTCCGACAGCAAGCGCTTCAAGGCGGGACGCTCCATCGTGCCGCCGGAATATCCGCCGTCATCATATGTCGAGTCGAGCTGCAACCAGCCCTCATGCCTTTGCGAGGCGATGAAGGCGGCGCAGGCCTCTCGCTGGGCGTCGAGGGAATTGAACTCCATCTCCAACCCTTCTTCGCTCGACTTGCGGGTATAGATGGCGCAGCGGCACTTGCGGACGGGAGAATTCACCGTTTGCATTCCTTTCGCTGTTTCAATCCGAAGAAGGCGGGGCCCGACCATGCCGCGCCCGTGATGAGCTCTGCGATCTTCGACAGGCTCTTGTACTTCGCACCCTGATATTCGTAGCCGTCCGCGAGCACCGTGACCTGATACTCGATCCCCTTGTACTCTCGGGCGAGGCGCGTTCCGGCGATCGGCTCCACATAGGACGCCTTCCTGGTCCTGGGCCGTCCCGGCGACGCGAACAGTTCCCTGGCCTTCGCAGCGATGCGCGCGTCGATCTCCGGATCGACGCCGTAGCAAAGCTCCTGGATCCGATAGGCAAGCCGGCGGACGAGAAAGGTGGACTTGGTGCGGGGAGGATCCTCCCCATAGACATCCCGCCAGAGCTTTTTCAGCTCAGGCAGGCTCATGCGCGGCAGCGCAGCCACGCGGGCAAGTACCGTCTTCTCCATCTGGAATTCCCCTGAAACTCAGTTGTCCATGCAAGGCACATGAAGGCGTGAGGACGCCGCACAGTCCAGTTACTATCCTGCTGTCTTTGCTGGTTTTTCTGCCATCAGCCGGGCCTTGAGCCGAAGAATCGCGCCAGCGAGGAGCCGCGCCGCCTCGGCGCGCCGCTCGTCGGCCTGCATCAATGCGGGATGGACATTGTTCACTGGCTGGTACCCCGGAAAATTGTTTTCAGTCCATTACTTACCGGGAAGCTGTGGAATTCGTCGGGTCAAGCCACTGTGAAGGCCTTGAGCAAGAACAAAACAGGAACTATAAATCCATACCTAACGCCCCGTGCCTCACCTCATTGCCCCGTACCAACCCAGCTCAGCCGCCCCGATCCCAGGCAGCGGCCAGCGGTCTGTCATACGGTTGATCGGAGTGATTGCGGAGCAGCCGACGAGCAACATGCAAATAGAAAGGACATCATGAGTACCTTCAACCCGCGCCGCTTCGCCCAAGTAGATGTCCTGCGTCAGATCGACCCCAGGAACCTGCGCGAATTCCTTGGCCGCCACGCCACCTATCTGACCGGCCGCGGCTTCAGTTTCACGGCCAACGCCGACGGCGAACTCGATCTCGACAAGCTTGCCGCAATACTCCTTCAGCCCACGGAGGACGTCGACACCGATCTGGTCGAAGCGCTGTTCATCCTCCATGAACTGGCCGGCGATGATCGCTTCGAGGAACTCTGCCGCCTCGCAGAAGAAACCGGCGTCAGCACAGGCCCCGAATCTTCGCCCGCCGACATCGCACTTGCGATCTGGCTCAAGGACCCGATGTGCCTGCGCCGTTCGCATGCCCAGATCCTCGTTCTGAAGCCGCGGTCGTACAATTACTACCAGTCTGACGCGCCCTCTCCGGCGGAATTCGTTCTGCCGGACGAGACGAAGCTCTCCGCCATCGCCGATAGGATGGACCTCTGGTTTGCCGACAGAAATCGCGGCACCGGGGCCCGCGTCTTCGCCTTCGACGCGCCGGAGGAGGACAAGGTCTATTTCCTGATCCGCCACGGCATGCCCTTCAAGCGCGAGGGCAAGATCGACAATGGCAAGTCCTCTTCAGTTTTCTACCGCCCGGAATTCCATGATGTCATCATCTACGACCGTGCCAACAACGACCTCGCGGTCTTCAACAAGTCGCAGGCCAAGGGCGAGCGGGCGATGTATGTCGCCGTGCTGGGCGAGGAACTGTTCGGAGACGAAGCGTATTTCGCCGCCAGCGAAAGGTTCACGCTGGAGCCACTGCGGGAATATGGCAAGGATGCCTTGTCAGTCGCCGACATCGACGGAATCGACTGGATCAGGCTCATCGAGTTGCAGATCAGGCACCCTTCCGTGAACGGTGACTTCCAGATCAGGCGGTCGCGGGACTTCTTCGCCATGCTGGCGGAGCTGCGCGAACCTTTCCCGACCAGCGGCAGCCTTCACGCCGCCAAGTTCTCGGTCAAGTTCACCGGCTCGAAGGATCCCCGCACCGCCGGACTGGGTCCGCCCTGCAAGGCCAATTATGACCGGAACGAAGATGCTCACCTCATTGAGACCTGGCTCCGCAAGCGCGGCTTCATCGTCTCGCGCGAATCCGACGAAGCCCTCGAACTGAGCAATGAGGACATCGATGTCTTCGCTTTGGGCTAAGTTGACGGAACTCCCGGGTCTCATGGCTGTCCGAGCGGCCTGGGGTGGTTTTCCGGAGGAACTGCTGCGGCCAGCATTGGAGAGTGCGGCTGTCCTGCCATGCGAAAATGGCCATGCCTGCCAGCGCGTGGTGATCGAGCACGGGCCTGGCGATGCTGTTGGCATCTGCATGCAGCAACCTCCGCACTGCGAAGCGCGCCCTGTCAGGAAAGACGAGCGCGCGGTCTAT
>CAIYXE010000343.1 GCA_903930095.1 uncultured Hyphomicrobiales bacterium | reverse complement strand
GGACGTAACGATAACACAGGCTGCGCCGGAACGTTCACACAATCAGGTGATGGCGGAAATCAGTCGCTGGAGGCGCTCCGCACGCGGGTCGCCAAGGGCTGCGCTGCGCCCTGCCAGCACCGCGCAGGACTTCAGGATCACGCCATCATCGAGGATTTTCAGGCTGTTGGCGGACAGCGTCGAGCCCGTCGTGGTGATGTCGACAATGATCTCGGCAATCCCCGCCGCGGGCGCACCTTCGGTGGCGCCAAGGCTCTCGACGATACGGTATCCCGTCACACCCTTCTCCGCGAAGAAACGCCGGGTGAGATTATGATACTTGGTGGCAACCCGGAGCCTGCGCCCATGCCGCTCGTAGAAGCTCTCGGCAATTTCGTCGAGGTCCGCCATGGTGGCCACATCCAGCCAGCATTCCGGCACCGCCACCACCACATTGGCGGGGCCGAACTCCAGCCGCAGCAGCAGTTGCACATTCCTGTCATCCGGCGGGATCTTCTCATGCAGAAGGTCCTGGCCGGTGACGCCCAGATCCACTTTCCCGTCACGCAGGTTCTGGGCGATCTCGGAGGCGGAGAGGAAGGCGATCTCCACCCCGTCCATGCCGGTGAGTAGCCCGCGGTAGCCGCGGTCGGCCCCCAGCCGGTCGATGCTGAAGCCCGCCTTGGCCAGAAGCTCGGTGGTTGCCTCCATCAGGCGGCCCTTGGAGGGGATGGCAAGCGTCAGCGTGCTCATGCCAGCACCGCCTTCAGCCGGTCCGTGTGGATGGCACAGCCAACGGCGGGAACGGCGACGGGCGAGCCCATGTCGGAGAGCAGATTGTCATAGCGCCCGCCGCCGGCGACCGACACCGGCCCATGCGGCGTATCCGCCTCGATCTGGAAGGTGAAGCCCGTGTAGTATTCAAGCTCGCGCCCGAAGCCCGCCGCGAAATGGAAGCGCCGCGGGTTGAGGCCCAGCTCCTCCATCTCGAACAGGCGCTTGGCATAGTCATCGCGCGCAGCCTTGAAACGCGCGCCACCGGCAATCGCCGCGAAGGCGGCATCGATGCCGGAGGCTTCACCCGCGATGGCGAGGTAGGCGTTGAGCGTGTCGGCCTTGGTCCGTTCCAGTGGCGTTTCCCGGCGGTCCGCCGCCTTGTTGGCAAGCCGTGCCGCGATCTCCGGCAGCTCGCGCCCGCCCACCAGCGGAAGCTGCCGCTGCGCGATCTCCGCGTCCACCACCGCCAGCGCATCGCCCTCCGCCGCCCGGTCGACGAGCGGCGAGATCGATGTGCGCTTGGCACCCTGGCCCGCGCAGAAACCATCCAGCAGGTCGCGGAAGGCATGCGGGCGCCAGAAATGATGCTTCAGCCGCTGCCGCCAGCGTTCCGGCATCTCAGTATCCGCGAGGAGTGCCGAGAACAGCCCCAGGTCGCCAAAGCTCACGCGGTAGCGCTGGAGGCCCGCAGCTTCAAGCGCCGAGATCGTCAGCTTCAGGACGCGCGCTTCCGCCGCGATGGGCTCGGCAGCACCAAACCATTCGAGCCCGGCCTGGGTGAATTCCTGCGGGCTCAGCAACTCGTCGGGAAAGCGGAAGGCAGGTCCTGCGTAGCAATAGCGCCGCTCGGCTGCGGGGTTTTCCGCATGGCTCAAATGATAGCGGCAGGCGGGAACGGTGAGGTCGGGCCGCAAGCACATTTCTGCTCCCGAGGGATCCGTGAACACGAAGGTCCGTGCACGGATGTCCTCGCCCGAGCGTTCGAGAAAGATATCGGCGGGCTGGATGATGTCAGGCGCGATATGGTCGAACCCGCTCCGCTCGAACACCGCCATCAGCGCCGCATTCTGGCGCCCCAGCGCCTCACGTTCAGCGCTCGACTTCCCCGCCATTACTGCGCCAGCGCCTTCTTCACCGCAGCCACAAGATCAGCCTCAGGCACCGAGAACTGCGCCAGCCGCTGGGAAGCATATTCCTCGCGGCTCGCGATATTGCTGGCAAGTTCGGAGCCGAGCCTGAGGTCCTTCACCTGAACCTCACCCTTGGCCTTCTCGTCACCACCCTGGATGACGACGAGGGGCGCGCCGCGCTTGTCGGCATATTTCATCTGCGCCTTCATGCCCGCAGTGCCCGCATACATCTCGGCCCGCACGCCGCCTGAACGGAGAGCCTGCACCATGCGCCAGTAATCACCCTGCCGGTCCTTGTCCATCACCAGCACCACGACGGGAGCAAGCGTCGAGGACTCCTCGGCCTTGCCCACCAGCTTCAGCGCCGAATAGAGCCTGGATACGCCGATCGAGAACCCGGTGGCCGGAACCTGCTGCCCGGTGAAGCGCGCAACGAGATCATCATAGCGCCCGCCGCCGCCAACCGAACCGAAGCGCACGGTCTTGCCGTCCTCGTCTTTCGTCTCCATGAGGAGTTCGCATTCAAAGACGGGGCCGGTGTAGTATTCGAGGCCGCGGACGACGGAGGAGTCGTAGCGGATACGATCCGCGCCATAGCCCGCCGCTGCGAACAGCACCTGCATGGCCTCAAGATCGCGAAGCCCCTCCTCACCACTCTTGCTGCCGCTGACAAAGGAATGATCGAGCGTGGTCGCAGTGGCAAAGCCAAGGCTAGCCTCGATCTGCTTATCGCTCAGGCCCGCACCCTTGGTGAAATCTCCTGATTCATCCTTGCGGCCAGCGCCCAGCAGAAGGGCAACGCCCTCCTTTCCGAGCCGGTCGAGCTTGTCGAGCGCGCGGAGCCAGGTGAGCTTGACGTCCTCGCCGATGCCGAAGGTCTCGGTAAATCCATCCAGCAGCTTGCGGCTGTTGAACTTCATCACCTACTGCCCGCGCTCCAGCCCCAGCGCCTCCATCGTGTCCGCCGCCATCATGCCGACCTCGGCATCGGCGACGGGTGAGGCGGAGCCGACCGTGTCGGCGTCGAACTGCATGAACTGGCGGTATCGGCCCGGCCCCGGCGTCTCGTTCCTGAACACCCAGCCCTGGCGGTAGCTGCGGTAAGGGGTGGGCAGCTTCTGGCTGTTCTCGGCCACGTAGCGGGCGAGCGGAGCCGTCAGGTCATAGCGCAGCGACAGCCACTGTTCGTCATCGTCCTGGAAGGAGAAGACGCCGGCATTGGGCCGGTCC
>CAIYXE010000342.1 GCA_903930095.1 uncultured Hyphomicrobiales bacterium | reverse complement strand
CGGCATGCCGTGCCCTTATCCGTTTGGACAGACATGATCGCAGCAGACGCCCTCCGGATCGACGGCTTGACCCACGGCTTCTTCACCCGGGAAGGCGGGCATTCGTCAGGCCTGTTCTCTTCCCTCAATTGCGGCATGGGTTCGGGCGATGACCGCGAGACGGTGCTCAAGAACCGCGCCCTCGTCGCGGAGCGGCTGGCCGTTGCGCCCGATTGCCTGCTCTCCGCCTACCAGGTGCACAGCGCGGAGGCCGCCCTGGTGACGGGGCCCTGGACGCAAGATGCGGATCGTCCCCGCGTCGATGGCCTCGTCACGCGCGCCCCCGGGGTGGCGCTGGGCGTGCTCACCGCCGACTGCGGCCCGGTGCTGTTCGCCGACCCTGAGGCCCGCGTGATCGGCGCGGCCCATGCCGGCTGGAAGGGGGCGCTGGCCGGCGTCACCACCCGCACCCTTGCCCTGATGGAGGCCGAGGGCGCGCGGCGAGAGCGCATCATCGCCGTGATCGGCCCCACGATCTCGCAAGCGGCCTACGAGGTGGGCCCGGAATTTCCCGCCCTGTTCACGGCGGCAGACCCCGCGAACGCGCGATACTTCGCTGCTTCGGAAAGGCCGGGCCATGCCATGTTCGATCTGCCGCTCTACCTCGCGCACCGGCTGGGCGCGGAAGGTGTCGGCACCGTCGTCAACCTGTCGCTCTGCACCTTCAGTGACGAGCGGCGGTTCTTCAGCTACCGGCGTGCCACGCACCGCCGGGAGAAGGATTATGGCCGCCTCATCTCGGCCATCGCGCTTACTTAGGAGAAGGCAATGGCACTGCATTTCAACCGCGCCGAATATGACCGCCGCATCGCGGCGGTGACCTCGGCAATGGCCGCTGATGGCCTTGACGGCCTGCTGATGTTCCAGCAGGAAAGCATGTACTACCTGACGGGCTACGACACCTTCGGCTTCTGCTTCTTCCAGTGCCTCTATCTGGGGGCCGACGGGCGCCTGGCGCTGCTGACGCGCTCGCCCGACCTGCGCCAGGCGCGCCACACCTCGATCATCGCCGACATCCGCATCTGGACTGACGAGGCCGGCGCCAAGCCCGCCACCCAGCTCCGCGACATGCTGGCAAGCCTCGGCTGCAAGGGAAAGCGCCTCGGCATCGAGAACCAGTCCTATGGCCTCACCCATTTCAACGGCAAGCAGGTCGACGCGGCGCTGAACGGCTTCTGCCGGCTGAGCGATGCCAGCGACCTCGTCAACATGATCCGCGTGGTGAAATCCCCGGCCGAGCTCAAATATGTCCGCAAGGCCGGAGAGCTCGGCGATCTCGCCTTCAAGGCGGCGCTGCGCAAGACCAAGGCGGGCGCTGACGAGGGCGACATCCTGGCCGCCCAGCAGGCCGCCGTGTTCGCAGGCGGCGGCGACTATCCTGCCAATGAATTCATCATCGGATCCGGTCGTGACGCGCTGCTCTGCCGCTACAAGTCCGGCCGCCGCAAGCTCGGCAAGCGTGACCAGCTGACCCTCGAATGGGCGGGCGTCTACCGCCATTACCATGCAGCCTTCATGCGGACGGTGATCATCGGCAAGCCTTCCAGGCACCACGCCGCGATGGACGAGGCCGCGCGCGAGGCGCTGGCCGCGGTGGAAGAGCAGATGGTGCCCGGGCGCACCGCGGGCGACGTCTTCGCCGCCCATGCCCGCGTCATGGATGCCCATGGCATGAAGAACCACAGGCTCAATGCCTGCGGCTATTCGCTGGGCGCCAAGTTCACCCCGAGCTGGATGGACAATCCGATGTTCTACAAGGACAATCCGGTTGAGATCCGGCCGGGCATGGTGTTCTTCGCGCACATGATCCTGATGAACTCTGAGGCCGGGTCCGCCTATTGCCTCGGGCGCACCTACATCGTGGGCAACAAGAAGCCGGAATCCGTTTCAATGGCGCCCCTGGAGATGGTAGTGCGGTAACATGCGTGAGGTGGTTGCCATGACGTTGCGGGAGAGCGCGCGCGAGCTGCTCCGGAGGTTGTCCTCCGGGGTGGTGCTGGCCGTTGTCGGCCTCGTGCTTGCCGCCTGTTCCGCAGGCTCGATCCTGACCGATTCCAGCACCGTCAGCATGGAGCCCAAGGGCAAATCCGTGCCGCCCGTCGCCATCGAGGACATCAAGGGCATTCCGCCGGCCAACCTCGCGGACCTCAAGGCCGCGCTGGCCTCGGCCGGTGGCCAGCATGACATCGGCTTCGTCGAGGGCAGCTTCCAGTCGGGCGTGTTCGGGCTTT
>CAIYXE010000341.1 GCA_903930095.1 uncultured Hyphomicrobiales bacterium | reverse complement strand
TGGAGAAGGTCGAGGGCTTCGCCATCGACGCGGCCGGTGAGGGCTTCGCCGTCACCGACAATGACGGCGTGAACGAGTCGAACGGCGAGACGCTGTTCTGGTCGATCGGCAAGATGTAGAACGTTAGCGGGCGGCGGTCTTTCTAGCGGATCGCCGTCCCATCCTGCCGGAACAGGTGGCAGTCAGCCGGCTCGAAACTGAGCGATGCCTGATCGCCCACTGACAGATATTCCGTACCCTGAAGAACGGCGCTCACCGTCACTCCGCCTGACTTCACCTCGATACCCGTCTGTGCGCCGAGTTGCTCAACGAGTTCGACCGGGCCCGACAGCCGACCTGCGCCCTCCTCCGCCTTGCGGATGTGTTCGGGCCGGATGCCGAGCGTCAGGCCATCACCGGGCTTCAGGCCATCGGCTGGCGCCGCCACTTCCAGCGCACCGATGACGGGAGACTGAAGCGCCACCGCAGTTCCACTTGTGCCCGCCACCGTCACCGGAATGAAATTCATGCGCGGGGAGCCGATGAAACCCGCCACGAACATGTTGCGCGGGTGGTGATAGAGTTCCAGCGGCGGACCGAATTGCTGGACGACGCCGCCATCGAGTACGGCGATCTTGTCGGCGAGTGTCATGGCCTCCACCTGATCATGTGTCACATAGATCATGGTCGCGCCAAGGTCCCGGTGCAGCTTGGCAATCTCGGCCCTGGTGTTGACGCGCAGTGCAGCGTCGAGGTTCGAGAGCGGCTCATCGAACAGAAAGACCTCCGGATTGCGGACGATGGCGCGGCCGATGGCCACGCGCTGGCGCTGGCCGCCCGACAGCTGCGAGGGCTTGCGATCCAGAAGATTTTCCATTTTCAGGATGCGCGCAGCCTCCTTCACCTTCGTCTCGATCACCTCGCGCGGCTCGCCTGCGATCTTCAGGCCGAAGCCCACATTGTCGAAGACATTCATATGCGGGAACAGCGCATAGGACTGGAACACCATGGCAATGGAGCGGTCCTTCGGCGGCAGGCCGTTCACCACCCTGCCGCCAATCGAGATGGTGCCCGAGGTCACCTCCTCCAGCCCCGCGATCAGCCTGAGCAGCGTGGACTTGCCGCAGCCCGAGGGGCCGACGAAGACGATGAACTCGCCATGTGCGATGTCGAGGTTCACGCCCTTGATGATGTGGACGCTTCCGAAACTCTTCAGCACGTCCTTCAGAACGAGGTCAGCCATGTTCACCCTTCCTCGACATGGAGGTGGCCCTTGTCATCGGCACGCAGCGGCACGGGATCGCTCACCTTGCCGATGAAGCGGCCATCCGCGTCGTAATAGAGGAAGCCCATGATGAAGAGCTTGCCATCCCTCTCCACGATCTTGCCCGCATAGCGCTTGCACGGGTTGAGGCCATCGAGGAACGGCGCATCGGGCGTGCGCCAGGGGCCCAGATGATGATCCGCCATCAGATAGTGGTTGCCGGTGACGGGCGTTTGCGGGTTCTTGCGCCGGTAGCCTTCAGACCAATGCTCCGCCGCGGTGCAGAAGGTCATGTACCAGTGCTGGCCATGCCGGAACACCTGCGGCACTTCAAGCTGGCCGAAGTCTCCGCCGTCATAGACTGGCTTCTCCAGCGTCCAGCGGTCGAGATCGGCTGAGCGCGCAAGGCCGATGGCGCCGCCCGCATTGGGCTCCGCGCGGCCCGGCACGCGGGCGGTGAAATACATCAGCCAGCCATCACCTTCCGGATCGCGGATGACCCATGGGTCGCGCATGGCCCGGTCATGCCAGTGGCCCGGCGTGAACTCCTCGTAGTACGCGGCATTGGGCCCGGCAAGATCGAGCACCAACCCGTCCCCTGCGCGCTGCCAGCTGTGCATGTCAGGCGACGTCGCGTGGCCGATCCGCTGATGCATGCCATCTCCTGCATGCGATGTGCCGGTATAGAAGAGGTGCCAGGCGCCATCCGGGCCCTGCAGCACTGATCCGGTCCATGTCGTCCAGTCGTCCCAGGCGGGGCCGGCAGCGGGTGCGAAACATTGGCCGAGATGCGTCCAGTTGACGAGATCGCGGCTCACCGCATGGCCCTGCGTCACGTTGCGGTGACGCATTTCGGGGTCAGGCAGGGTGTTGTCGGCCTGGAGGAAATAGATGTGCCAGTCATCGCCGTTGCGGGCGAGCCAGAAATCCCAGATCCATTTGTCATTGAGAGAGAGAACCACTGTAAGCGACCTTTTCGATCAGCCCTTGATGCCGGAGCCGATGGTGGATTGAATGAACCAGCGCTGGAACGCGAAATAGACGATGAGAATGGGCAGTGACATGATGACCGAGAAGGCCATCACATCACCCCAGATGGGTGGCGGCGTGCCGAAATACTGGGCCAGCGCCAGCGAGACCGGGCGCGCCTCCGAACTCCGCGTCACCATCAGCGGCCACAGGAAGGCATTCCAGTATTCAAGGCTTTGCAGGATCGCCACCGTCGCGATGGTGGGAAGCGACAGCGGCATGATGACGGACCAGTAGGTGCGGAGCTTCGAAGCGCCCGCCACATAGGCAGCCTCATCCAGGTCTTTCGGGATGGCCGCGAAGAACTGGTAGAACAGGAAGATCGAGAAGGGATGCGCGATGAAGGGCACGATCTGCGCACGGTAGCTGTCCACCCAGCCAACCTGCGCCATCATGAGGAGCAGCGGGATGGCGAGCGACTCCATCGGGATGATGATGAGCGCCACCACCAGCATGACCGCAAGGCTGCGGCCCCTGAACCGCATGCGCGCCAGCGCAAAGGCGGCGAGCGAATTGACGAAGATGCCCACCACCACGATCGACACCACGATGATGGTGGAGTTCAGGACATAGCGCAGCACCGGAAATGTGGTGTTGGAGAGCACCTGGCGGAAGTTCTCCAGCGACATCTCCCACGGGCTGACCCAGAAGGCGTTGGAATTGCCGAGGTCGCGCAGGATCTGGTTCTCATCCGCCTTGAGCGATGTGGCGAACATGAGCAGCAGCGGCGCCAGCACGAAGGCCGCTACGGCCACCGCCACGACCGTCAGCAGGAATGTCTCGCTGCGCCGGGTCACTGGATCGCCCTTTCTTCACGCACCAACCGGCGCTGCAGCAGGCTGATTGCCAGCACGAGGATGAAGAAGATGACGGCCGCGGCAGCTGCAATCCCCACCTTGCCCTGCTTGAAGCCCTGCATGTAGATGACGCGCACCAGCGTATCCGTCACATTGGCGGGGCCGCCCTGCGTCAGCAGCTGCACCTGGGTGAACAGTTTGAAGGCGAAGATCGTGGTGGTGATGGCCACAAGGATGTGGGTGTTGCGCAGGCTGGGCAGCGTCACATAACGGAACTCCTGCCAGCGGCTCGATCCCTCGATGCGCGCTGCCTCATAGAGATCGCTCGAGATGCCCTGCAGGCCTGCGAGGTAGATCACCATCTGAAAGGGAAAGCCCTGCCAGGCGGAGAGCAGCACAATGGCAGGCATCGCCGTCCAGGGATTCTGCAGCCAGTCCACCGGGGGCGCGGCGCCAAAGCTCATGCCCGTCAGCGCATAATTGAAGAAGCCCTCGCGCTGGTAAAGCGAGGACCAGATGACGGAGACCACCACCATGGAAATGATGGTGGGCAGGAAATAGATGCCGCGGAACAGGTTGCGCACCGGCAAAGTCGAGTTGATCAAAATCGCCGCGCCAAGTCCCATGGCGCATTGCAGCGGCACGACGAGCACCGCAAAGGTGGCGGTGCGCCAGAAGGCATTCATGAATTCGCCGCTCTCGAACAGGCGCAGGTAATTGCGCCAGCCCACGAACTTCGTCGGCACATTGGGGTTTGGCACCAGCCGCTGGTCGGTGAAGGACAGCACCACCGATATCGCGAACGGCAGCACGATGAAGATCGCAATCAGGGCCAGAGCCGGGCCAAGAAAGGCCCAGGCCTGCCAACTCTCCCGTTTCAGCTTGGACATGGCGGCGGTTTTCCGGTTGGCGGATGACGCATGGAGGGTTTCAGGCCCTCCATGCGTGGAGCGCACGAAGGTTTAGCCGCCGAAGGGCGGATAGCCGCTGTTGTCCGCAATGTCCTGGTCGATCTTCTTGGCCGCTTCGTCGAGCGCACCCTTCACGTCCTTGCCGTCGATGACGTCGGCCACCGCCTTGGCGAAGGCCGCGGTGATCGTCGGATAGGCCGGGTGCGCAGGGCGCGGCAGGCCCATGCCGCTGTTGAGCTGATCGAGATAGAGGCTCAAGGGGCCACCCTCCTTGTAGAGGTCGACCTTGGGTGCGGCCGACTTCACCGCGGGAACGCCGCCCATGGCCTGTGACAGGGCTGCGATGTTGTCCGTGCCCATGAAGAAGGCCAGGAGCTTTGCCGTGTTCTCCGGCTGCTTCGAGGTCTTGGTGATGCCCCAGCACCAGCTGCCGTTGCCGGTCACATGCTTGCCGCCCCAGTTCGGCATGGGCAGCAGGACAAGGTCATCTCCGAAGGCCTTGGAATGGGCGGGCCACATCCAATGCCCGACGAAGGACAGCGCCGCCGTCTGCTTGCCATAGAAGGCATCATCGCCCTCGGAGGCAGGCACGACATGGCCGTTCTTGATCCAGCCCTGGAAATGCGTCATCGCCTTCACGGCCGCGTCACCATTGACGGTGCCATCGGCCTTCCAGGCCGTGCGGTCGATCAGGTCGCCACCGAAGGACTGGACGATGGGTGAGAAGCCATAGGTGTACCACTCGCCCTGGCCATAGTTGGCCTTGATGTCGAGCGCATACTTGATGCCTTCGAGCTTCTGCAGCTTGGCCAGCGCATCCTCGAACTCCGCCATCGTCCAGGCGTCCTCAACGCCCTTCGGAATGCGCACGCCCGCCTTGTCGAGCAGCGACTTGCGGCCCCAGATCGAGAGGCCGGAATCGGCCATGCCCAGCGAATAGACCTTGCCGTCCGGCGCATAGGTGCCCTGGGCGATGATGGAGGGGATCACATCATCCATCACGCTCTTCGGCACGAGGTCGTTAAGCGGCAGGAGGTAGCCGGACCACACATAGTTGGCGTAGTTCGGCCCGTCGAAATCGAGAAGGTCGGGAAGACCGCCGGAGGCCGCCGCCGCCTGCACCTGCTCATTGTAGGCGCCTTCGGGCTGCACCTCGAGCACCGCCGGAAGGTCCGGGTTCTGCTCGTTCCACTGCTTGATGAGCGCTTCCATGCGCTCACGCTCGCCGTCACCGCGGCCGCCGTGGTGCCACACCTTGATGGGTTCCGCTGCATTGGCGGCACCCGCAAATCCGAGGCTCGTGGTGGCCAGGAGGCCGCCAATCATCATCTGGCGTCTGTTGATGTTCATCGTGAGTATCCTCTCCCATGTTTTCTTCTGCACAATTCACCTGCCGCACGATCAATTGAGGGCGCGGCAGGAGTCTCTTTCAACCAGCGGGCAGTCGACTCTGGTGAGCCGCGCCAGCCCTTCTTCCGCCGTGGCGCGCGTCAAGCGCACGGCAAGCCTGCCGATGTCAAAATAAGGAAGCGCTACCGTGGTAAGCGCCGGGCAGAGCGTTTCCGAAATCAGCTTCAGATCGTCAAAGCCGATGACCGAGACATCCTGAGGAATGGCAAGCCCCAGGCTGGCCGCCGCGGCATAGACCTGGATCGCCACCTGGTCGTTGCCGCAGATGATGGCGGTCGGCCTGTTCTTGCGTGCGAGTAGCTCGCGCGCCACGCTGAAGGCCGCCATCACCTCATGGCCGACCTCGCCCGTCATGCCGCGCTGCTCGAGCGACTCATCGAAGGTAACGCCCGCCTCGCGGAAGGCGCGGCGGATGCCGGCGGCGCGCAGCCTGGTCGCCTCGATGCCGGGGATCAGCGTCACGCAGGCAATGCGCCGGTGGCCGCGCGCAAGAAGGTGCCGCGCCTGGGCATAGCCGCCCGCCTCGTCATCCGGAATGATCGAGGGCTGCACGCCATCCGCGGCATAGCAATTGGCGAGGATGATGGGGCTCCCAAAGGACTGCTGGTCGATCACATGCGCGCGGTGATACATCGCTGCATAAACCACGCCTGACACGCGATGCGCCTGGAACATGCGCCAGAGCGAGGCCTCGCGCGCCGGGTCTCCGTCGGAACTGACAATCATCAATTGCCGGCCGGCGCCGAGTTCGGCCTGCGCACCACGCACGATATCGACGGAATAGGGTGTGGTCGCCACGGCATCGGTCATCAGGCCGAGAATGGTGGAGCTTCCGCCGCGCATCTGGCGTGCGGCGCTGTTGGGCACATAGTCGAGAGCTTCAATAAACGGCAGGACGTGCTCACGCGTTTTCGCGGCAACCGCAGGATCGCCATTCACGACCCGCGACACCGTCTTGACGGACACTCCCGCCTTTTCTGCGATGAGCCTCAAAGTCACCAACTGCGCCTCCCAACGCCTAATGGCAACGTTGTCAAACCGATAAACAGGAAAGACAACGTTGTCAAGATGCTGTCAGCCAGGTGTTGTCCACTTTCCGTCAGGTGCCGTGCGGCAGGCCAAGCACCTTGCGCATGTGGGCGAGGATGAGGTCACGGCCAAGCTGGCCCTTTTCCGCGCTGGCCCGCCGGGCACTGTCCACATACCAGCGCTCGCCTGAGAAGGCGGTCATGTCCACCGCCTCCGGGCACATCGCCATCATCAGCGACGTCTCGCCCTCGCCTGCATGGTCGAACGGGTACTGCCCGATGGTCTCCGCCGTCATCAGCGGATGGATCTTGATCCAGTTGAACGGATCATCGCCGTCGGACTGCCTGGCATAGTAATCCGCCATGCTGGCCTTGCCCCACCAGCCTTCGCCGCGCGTCTTCTCGAGGAAGGAAAAGATCGCCTGCCTGGCGCCGAACTTGAAGGCAAGGTCGGTCGGCATGCCCACCGCAAAGTTCTCCGACTGGTGGTGGATGAAGGCATGGATATTGCGGAAGCCGATGCGCAACAGGCCGGTGAACAGCTCGCGCGCGAAGGGGTGGAGCGCGCTCGAATCCACCTGCACGCTGCCCGTGCCCTCGGGGGGCTCGACCGCATAGCTCGCCGCACCATAGTAGAAGGGCGGCAGGATCACGATCTCCGCTTCCTTCTCCAGAATGTCGAGGGCTGAGGTCACCGCCAGCGTGTCCATACCCACCGCCATGTGCTCACCGTGATATTCGAGCACGCCCAGCGGCAGCACCACGGGCGTGTTGGCGGCAATGGCGGCGCGGATCTGGCTGGGCAACATCATTTCATAACGCATGGCGGAAGGCTCTCGACGCGTGGGTAAAGCTGCCCTAGTCTCCGCCGCCGCGAAGCGGGACGCAAGATCCCGGATCAGGAAGGGAAGCGGAGTGGCCTCGGTAGACATCATCGACGTGCGCAAGAGCTACGGCGACCAGGAGGTCATACATGGCCTCTCCATCACCATCGCAGACGGGGAATTCGTGGCGCTGGTGGGCCCGTCGGGCTGCGGCAAGTCCACCCTGCTCCGCATGGTCGCGGGGCTGGAGGACATCAGCGCCGGCTCGATCCGTATCGGAGACCGCGTGGTGAACGCCCTTCCCCCGAAGGACCGGGACATCGCCATGGTGTTCCAGACCTACGCTCTCTACCCGCACAAGACGGTGGCTGAGAACATGGGTTTCGCCCTGAAGCTTCGCAAGACGCCGCGCGCCGAGATCGACGAGCGCGTGCGGAAGGCCGCCGAGATCCTCGATCTCGTGCCCTATCTCAAGCGCTATCCGCGCCAGTTGTCGGGTGGCCAGCGCCAGCGCGTGGCCATGGGCCGCGCCATCGTGCGGGCACCCCAGGTGTTCCTGTTTGACGAGCCGCTCTCAAATCTGGACGCCAAGCTGCGCGTGCAGATGCGCGCCGAGATCAAGGAACTGCACCAGCGGCTGAAGACCACGACAGTCTACGTCACCCATGACCAGGTCGAGGCCATGACCATGGCAGACCGCATCGTGGTGCTGCATGACGGCATCGTGGAGCAGATGGGCACGCCGCTGGAGCTTTATGACCGGCCGAACAACCTGTTCGTCGCCGGTTTCATCGGCTCGCCATCGATGAACATGTTCAAGGGCACGATCCGCGGCGGCCGCTTCGAGACCACGAGTGGCGTCAGCCTGCCGCTCGGCGCCATCCCCCAGGGCGCGGACGGTCTCGATGCCGTCTACGGTATCCGGCCCGAACATTTGACGCTGGGCGGACCCATCACCTCGCAGGTGACCGTCATCGAACCCACCGGGGCCGAGACCCAGGTGATCGCCAGGCTCGGCGGCGAGAAGATCACCGGCGTCTTCCGCGAACGCGTTTCCGCCAAGCCCGGCGACAACATCGCCATGTCGCCCGATGTTTCGCTCGTCCACGTGTTTGACGCAAAGTCAGGCAAGCGCATCTCCTGACCTACCTCCGAGGCAGAGCGCCCCCACCCCTACCGCTCCCCACAAGGGGGAGGGGAATTACAACTGACAAATCATCGCTTGGAGTCCCCCCCTCCCCCGTGGGGGGAGGGGCAGGGGTGGGGGTGAGGGCGGAGGCGAGGACAGGGCCGCAGCGGCGTATGCCGAACGACCCCCCACCCCTACCCC
>CAIYXE010000340.1 GCA_903930095.1 uncultured Hyphomicrobiales bacterium | reverse complement strand
TAGCTCAGCGGTAGAGCACTACCTTGACATGGTAGGGGTCACAGGTTCGATCCCTGTACCACCCACCATTTTTCCTAGTGAATTCAGTATGTGAGATTCAAGGCCCCCGCGTGGCCCGGCTATGCAATGGCGAGCGTGCGGTGGTTTTTTGCATTGCGTCATTCCCGGTCTGCCCGAAGGGCATGATCCTGCTCACTCGTCCGAGTGAGCGAGCGACGAACAAGCGGTTCAGGCCACCTGAACGGGGGTCAGTGGGCACTTTTCGAGAATGTTCTGGCCAACGGTGCGATCAGGAATTTGGCAATGGGAATGGTTGCCAGACCCAGTGCCAGTCCAAAGAGGCCGTCCAGCCCGGCGGTCACCACCCAATGCACGACAGCGCTGGCCTCTCCAATCACCTGAGCCGAGCTTGTTGCAATGTCCTGGATGTGATGGCCGATCGCGCTCCACTCGAGCACCTCCAACCCGTGGATCACGATCGATCCGCCGACCCAGAGCATTGCGGCCGTGCCGAGTGCCGAGATCGCCGTCAGCAGCCACGGCATTGACTTCACGATCCCCGTGCCGAGTGATCGGGTAAGCGTCCAGCGTCCAGTCTGGGCCAGCCGCAGGCCGACGTCATCGGCCTTGACCAGAACAGCGACGCTTCCATAGACCAGGATCGTTATCCCGATGCCGACCAATGCCAGGGCGAAGCCGGTCACCCACAGGCTGTCAGACGTGATCTGGGCCAGGGCGATGGTCATGATCTCGGCGGACAGGATGAAGTCCGTCTTGATTGCGCCTGCAACCCTGTTCTCCTCCAGATGCGCGGCATCAAGCGATTGTGGTGCTGGTCCGTGATCGGCCTCAGGGCGAACCAGGTGCAGGATCTTTTCGGCTCCCTCGAAACACAGATAGGTGCCGCCCAGCATCAGCAAGGGCGTCAGCAGCCATGGTGCGAACGCCGAGAGCAGCATTGCCGCGGGCAGCAGAATGACGAGCTTGTTGAAAATCGATCCCCGCGCGATTTTCCAGACAATCGGCAATTCACGCGCGGCAGGCAGGTTCTGGACGTATTTGGGCGTGACGGCCGCATCATCGATGACGACCCCGAGGGATTTCGTGCCGGCCTTCGCCGCGTCATCAATAACCGATCCGGCGATCTTCACGCCGACCCGGGAAGCCTGAGACGCCACATCGTCGATGTGTACGGCTGCGAGCCTGGCAAGCGCGGCCACGTCATCGAGCAATGCGAGCAGTCCGCTCATCTGTCATGTCCTCCGGTTACTGCTGCCTGTGATGAACGGTCATGGCAGGCTGAGCGCCACCGGCCTATTCTTCCGCAGGATGGACCTTGCTGGCAAGGGCCTGACGCAGACCGTGAAGCTGGTCGAGGAGATTCAGGATGATGCCGATGCCCTCACGGTTCACTCCAAGATCATGCTGCAGGTCGTGGATGATCCGCGCGCGGGCAAGATCGGCCTCGGTGAACGAGACATCATCCTCGCTGCGGTGGGGGCGGAGCCATTCCTCCACCATCCACACCTCAAGTGTCACCTCGTCCAATTTCATCCGCATGAGGAAGTCAGAGCGGCTGATCGTCATGACAGCATCTCCTTGCGCGGGTCCTCTTCCCGTTCGGGAACTCATTTTGACAGAATCTCTTCGAGGCCAGCATCAGGAGCAGCGGGCAGCATGAGTTTCAGGATGACCAGTTCATCCCCGTGACCGCCCGATTTTCGCGGCGCTCCCTTGCCCCTTAGACGCAGAACCGTGCCGCTGCTGGAGCCCTTGGGTATGCTCATCATGACGGCCCCCGTGGGCGTTGGCACCTTCACCTTTGCCCCGAGCGCCGCTTCCTTTAGGGTCACCGGCAGTTCAAGCCGGATGTTATCTCCATCAAGGACAAAGAAGCGGTGCGGCCTGATGGTGAGGTCGATGAGCGCGTCACCCATGGGTCCCTCACCACGTGAGGGTGACCCCTTGCCGCGGAGCCTGATGATTGTCCCTTCTCGCACGCCAGGGGGAATTGCCACATCGATCGTCCCGCCATCGGGTAATGTGATCCGCGTGGCGCCGCCGTTGACGGCGTCGAGAAACTCCACTTGAAGCCTGTAGTGCAAGTCAGCCCCTGGCGCGCGCCGCGCCTGTTGCGTCTGCCGTTTCAGAAGCTCCGCCAGAAAATCATCTGCTTGCGCAAAGTCGGCAAAGCCTGCCGGGTTGTCATAAGGACTGCCCGCGGCAGACTCTCCTGTGAAATCCTTGTAGTAGCGGTCGCGTGGCCGTTCCGCGCCGGCGGCGTCGAGTTCTCCGCTGTCGAAGCGGCGGCGCTTCGCGGGGTCCGAGAGCAAGTCATATGCGGTGGCGACTTCCTTGAAATTCTCCTCGGCGGCCTTGTTTCCGGGGTTCAGATCGGGATGAAGCTGCTTCGCCAATCGGCGATAGGCCTTCTGAACGTCATCGGGCGAGGCGGTGCGTGTTACGCCGAGAATGTCATATGGGTCTTTCAAATGATCTCCCTCCGAACTTGCGGCACTGGATGCCAGTCAGTTTCCGGCTCAACCTGGACATCGGAGACGGCAAGGAACTGGTGCGGGTTGCAACGGGATGCCGTAAGTCTGCTGATCACGACACCCAACTTCCCTTTCGATTTTCGCCACTTTCAGGCGGTGCCCTGGTCGAATGACGTTCCGACGGTCTGGGCCGAAGCAAGGGTCGTGGCTTGGTCAAGTGCATCCGTCAGCGCGCTGGTCACAAGGTCAGCCCGTGTCTCAGCCATCACTTTTTGCTCTGTCAGTTGACCTGCTGTCATGGACCAGAACCCGACGATGACCTTGATTGCCGGTGCTCTGCGGCGGAGGCGCCGGATCAGGTATTTCGCGTGGGTGATCGAGTCCTCGTTCATGTAGGAGAGAACGGCAACTCTCACAGCTGTCATGTCAAGGCGAGACAGAGTTTCGGGATCCATCTCGTTCGAGGTCAGGCTTCGGGCGCCGGTTCCCCGGCGGCGGAGGAGTTGGGCAAGGATCGCCGCCGCCACGTCATCGAGGCTCCCGCGTGCGCCGATGCACAAGATCGAACATTCATTCTCTCCTGGACTGACTCTGACCGGCGTTGAGCGCTTCTCGGCAGAGACCCCAGCCTCCGCAACGATGCCCTCGGCAGACATTGCGTCTTCATGGTCAGACAGGTTCTCGATGATCGTGAACATGCCGCGTGCCACCATCTGCTGATGGTGGTCATCAAGAAGTCCTGCAGATCGATCGCGTTCGATCGTCACAAGAGTGGGGATTGCGATCTTCTGGTAGAAGATCTCAAGTGACTGGTCTTTCAGAAAGCCTTCGGCCAGTTCAGTGGCCTCGTCGGCGTCGGCCGCCAGAAGCCGTTGGTGAAGCTTTTCTTCGGGTGTGAGGACTGCCTCGCTCCCCAGAAGCACGTTCAGAAAGGCGAACTGCGGGACGTGGCGGCCGAGCACCACCAGGCAGACCGTCAGAGGCGTCGAGAGAAGCAGTCCCATCGGTCCCCAGAGCCAGGTCCAGATGATTGCCGCAAGGATGATTGCGATCGGAGACAGGCCTGTCTGCGATCCATAGAGCCATGGCTCCACGATGTTGTTGCTGATGAGTTCCAGGATGATGAACAGAGCAGCCGTCCACAACAGCATCGACCAGCCGGGCGCGACTGCGATGGACAGTGCGATGGGCAGGGCGGCAGCCAGAACGGGGCCGATATAGGGGACGAAGCGGAGTACGGTGGCCATCATGCCCCAGAGCAAGGGATACGGGACGCCAATCAGCCAGAGCCCGACCCCAACCGGCACGCCATAAGCGATGTTCACGATCAGCTGCATTAACAGGTAGCGCGCGACACGCTCACCGGCGTCTTCAAGCGCCTGAGTGGTTCGCATCAGATCTCGCGCACCCGCAAGCCGGATAAAGCGATCGCGGATATCTCTCCTCTGGAGAAGTACGAAGATCACGAAGACGACAATGATGCCAGCGGTGGCGAGTGGTTGGATCATCGGTCCGATCACGACCCGCACGATCTCGAATGACGTTGATGGGCGTTCTTCGATCTGCACGGATATGGTCTTGGTGGCCTCTGCCCCTCCTGCGGCCTCGGACGAGGGGGCAGCGGCCCCGGGCTCTCCGCGCCGGGAGACTTCATCACGCAGTTCCTGCAGCATTTCGGAGGTCCGTCCGATCAGGCCGTCAGGGCCGCCGATGAATTTTACCGCCTTGATCTTCTCCTGCAGGTTTGTCTGGTAGCCCGGCACTTCCTGGGCGAGTTGGATGAGTTGACCTGCTATCAAGACCCCAAGACCGAATATCACAAGGAACGTCATCGTCACTGCGGCTGTCACCGCAGGCACTCTCGGCACGTACAAACGCTCGAGCCAGTTCACCACTGGCGCCAACATGAAGCTGAGGAGAACCGCCATGGCCAGCGGTACGAAAATCTCGCGGCCGAAATACAGGGCGGCGATCGCAATACCAATCGTGGTGGCCGGCGGCGCGCTGCGGCTGATCCCGGTTTCTGCGTCCAGCCGTTGGTTGTTCGCGAGCGGCATTGTAAGACCTTAGCACATGCTGCCAGAAAGACGGGCTGTCATCCTGGCGGAGCGCAGGTCTAGCCGATCTCAATCGGGCTTCCGCAATGCCCTTGCCCTGACGAGTATGCTACGGCTTGCGGACCAGGCTGATGACGAAAGCCACGACCGCGAGGATGATCGCAACCCAGAACAGCAGCTTGGCGCCCTCCATCGCAGTACCCGCCACGCCGCCAAATCCCAGCAGGGCGGCAACCAGCGCCACGACGAGAAAGATGATGGCCCAGTGCAAGAGGTTCGAGAAGTTCATGGCTGAATTCTCCTTAATTGAACGGTGTTGAAACGATCGTACTGACGAGATTCATGGATTGATCATTCGGTTGCGCAGACCCGGCACTCGAGAACCTCAAGCGCTCAGCGCCGGCGCGCCATGGATCGACCCATGAAATAGCCTGCCGCAGCAAACAACCCGACCGCGATCACGCCACCAGGCACGTCCCGGCTTGCTGCAGCTTTTGCGATCTCATCGACTGTCGTGGACAGGGGCAGCGGCTCCGGTGAGGGGCTAGCCGTCTTCTGCGTCCTGATCATCAGGAAACCAGCAAGCCCGAGAATGGCATAGGCGGCCGCGACGATCAGCGAGGCTGTGACGGCTCCCCAGATCGACATGAGATACAGGAAGCACGCGGCGGTGAGGAAACCCAGGGCGGTGAACAAGAAGACGACCAGAACAGCATAGGCTGCAACACCGCGGGCGCTGCGATGCACAGCCTCGTGAACGCTCCTTCTCGCTGCCGCCATGCCACCGAGTATGAGCAACGGGTTCATCTTCAGCGACGGCTCATGATACCAACTGCAAAGCCGATGCCCAGCGCGGCAAGCACGGCCGTTATCGGATTGCGGACAATCTGGGACTCGATCTGGGCCGTGGCGACATGCGCCGTGTCGGCTGCATCCCGCCCCAGCGCGGCAGCGTCATGGTAGATCTGTTCGCCCGCGGTGCTGGCGCCGCGTGCCGCGCGGACGGTCGACTCCCTGATTTGCGACCGCGCACTTGCTGCACCCTCCGATGCCAGACGTGCGACCGTCTCCGACAATGCCGCGATATCGGCACGGAGCTGATCAAGGCTCTGGCCAATATGCGTTCCGGCCACGCTCAAGTCCTTGTCAGTCGAATGGCTTGTCATGTGGTGTTCTCCATGTTGCTGAACGAACGGCGTGTTCCAAGTGCCAGATAACGCCCCACGCCGGTACGCGTCGTGGTCACTGCATTGATCCTGCATCAGCTCAGATAGAGAGGATGCGGACCTTCAGAAGGCGATCAGCTTCACCACTTCTGTGCGCTGTACCAGGCATCAACCTCCTTGCGGATCTGATCCTTGGCAAAACCATAACGCTCCTGAAGCTTGCCCTCGAGCTGCTCCCGGCGCCCGTTGATCACATCGAGGTCATCGTCGGTCAGTTTTCCCCACTTCTCCTTGACGCTTCCCTTGACTTGCTTCCAGCTGCCTTCGACACGGTTCCAGTCCATCGTCATCTCCATAAGGGCGTGATTGATGGCTTGCCTGAACCGACGCCCAGCCCAGGTTCACTGCAGGCTGCGAGATCGCCGCCCGCTCAAAGAAAGTCAGTCAATCCTCAAGATGCAGAATTGCTGCTCTTGCGGTTAAGTCATGCCGGTGATCGAGCTAAAAACTCAAAGCCGGCCGAGTAGCACCAACACAAGAACGATGATGAGGAGCAGGCCAATCACGCCATTCAGTCCATGGCCGAAACCATAACCGGGGCCGCCACGAAATCCACTGAAGCCGCCCAACAGGAAGATGACCAGAATAATCAGTAGGATAGTACCGATCGACATCGCGCTGGACTCCTGCATCAGTCAATACCAACGGCACGCAGACCCTAAGTAGCACCTTTCTGTTCCGGTGTTCTTTGATATCAATCAATTTGAATGTGAAAATCGTCACTCATTCCGCAGGCCACCCAGCGCAGACTCGCAAGGTCAGGTCTCACCTGAGCAATTTGGCAATAGCTCATCACGGCATGCGCGGGGTCCACTCGGATTTCTGGTGAGTTTGGCGTCGTTGAACCATCATCCCAAACCCCCGCGTAATGCAGGATCGCAGAGCCTGCAGTGTTTCCGCTAGGATCGAGTGCGCAAGAGGCATATAATTTGATTTGAAACCTTCCGGGATTGTCCATGACACGCCTTCACAGTCAGACGGAAAGACATCTTGTTTCACGTATCGGCTGGTTGCGGGCGGCCGTTCTTGGGGCGAATGATGGGATCGTCTCAACGGCAAGCTTGATCGTGGGAGTGGCGGCCGCGTCGGCAAGCACCTCCGAGGTGCTTGTCGCGGGGGTCGCGGGATTGGTTGCAGGTGCCATGTCCATGGCGGCCGGTGAGTATGTTTCCGTCAGCTCCCAATCCGATACGGAGCAGGCAGACCTGGCGCGGGAACGTGCTGAACTCGCGGGCCAGCCTGAATTCGAACGCGAGGAACTGGCGCAGGTCTATATCCAGCGCGGTGTATCGGCAGAACTGGCCCATCAAGTCGCTGATCAATTGATGGCGAAAGACGCACTGGGTGCACACGCCCGTGATGAACTCGGCATTTCCGAAGTGACGGCGGCACGCCCCGTCCAGGCGGCGCTTACCTCGGCTGCAACCTTTGCTGTGGGCGCTGCCATGCCTCTCGCCATGGTAATGCTGATGCCGTCATCCTTGTTGGTGATGGGCGTTTCGATTGCCTCTTTGCTGTTCCTGGCATTTCTTGGTGCAGTCGGCGCAAGGACTGGCGGCGCAAATGTCTGGAAGGCGACGTTTCGCGTGACCTTCTGGGGAGCGCTGGCAATGGGCCTGACTGCAGCAATCGGCGCGCTGTTTGGCACCGTCGTGTGACGCGGCGGGATGACCTATGCGTGGTGGCGGTCTGCTGAGTGGGCTCCTAGCCTCACATGTACCCGGTGAAGCTTGCCATCGTCCTGGAGCGGCAGACGCGGCGGCTGTGCGGGGTAACGCACGCCGTCCATCTCGAGATCGGTAATTCCCCGCATCACGCCTGCGGTGTTCTCAACCGTGATTTCATAGGTTGCGGAGCGATGGCGGTAAGTCATCGTGTAGGACGGCCATGCGGCTGGAATGCAGGGAGACAAGTGGAGGAGTGCGCCCTTTACCTGCAGCCCGAGAATGGCCTCCACTCCTGCCCGTTGCAGCCATCCTGCTGAGCCCGTGTACCATGTCCAGCCACCGCGGCCGGTATGTGGCGGTCTCGCGTAGACGTCGGCCGCAACAACATAGGGCTCAACCTTGTAGCGGAGCACGTCGCTCCGGCGACGTGTGTGGTTGATAGGGTTCAGAATCGAGAACAGCGCGAACGCGTTGTTGCCATCTCCAAGCTTGGCCATGGCCATCACGGACCATGCGGCCGCGTGGGTATACTGGCCGCCATTCTCCCGGATACCGGGCGGATAGCCCTTGACGTAACCGGGGTCCTGCGCCGTCTTGTCGAAGGGGGGCGCGAAGAGCAGCGCCAGGCGCTCGGTGGGCTTGATCAGGACTTGCTTGAGAGACTCCATGGCCGTCCTGCTCCGTTCGCTCCCGGAAGCGCCAGACAGTACGGACCAGGATTGTGCGATCGAGTCGATCTGGCATTCGTCACTCACCGATGATCCCAGCGGTGTTCCATCGTCATAGAAGCCACGGAGATACCACGCGCCATCCCATCCGTCCGTTGCGAGAGCTGACGTGAGCTTGGCTGCATGTTCGCGCCACCGGTCAGCACGGTCGTTTTCGCCCCGCGCCTCGGCCAGCGGCGCGAACGCCGTCAGCGCGGTAAAGAGGAACCAGCCGAGCCAGATGCTTTCGCCCTCACCCTTTTCACCCACGCGGTTCATGCCGTCGTTCCAGTCACCGGTGCCGATCAGCGGCAGCCCGTGCCGGCCGGTGGCGAGGCTCTGGTCCAGTGCCAGAGCACAGTGTTCGAACAGTGTTGCGGTCCGTTCCGAAATTCCGGGCAAGAAGAAGCTGTCATGCTCCCCCGGTTCCACCATCTGCCCCTCGAGGAATGGAACGGGCTCATCCAGAACCCCGGCATCGCCAGTCGTTTCGACGTAGTGCGCGACTGTCAGGGCAAGCCATGGGCGGTCGTCTGAGATGCGTGTGCGCACGCCCTGGCCAGAGTGCGGCAGCCACCAATGCTGAACGTCGCCTTCCGGAAACTGGCGGGCGGCCGCCGCGAGCAGATGAGTTCTGGTCATATCCGGTCGCACGGATGCCACGGCCATGCCGTCCTGCAGCTGATCACGGAACCCATAGGCGCCGCTCGACTGGTAGAAGCCTGAGCGTGCCCAGAGGCGGCAGGCAATCGTCTGGTACAGGAGCCAGCCATTGAGCATGATATCCATGGCCCGGTCGGGCGTCTTCACCTGCACGCGGCCCAGGATCGCCTGCCAGTGGGCTGCCACATCCGCCTCAACGGTGTCGAGATTGGCATCACGGAAGCGGGTGATGATGTTGCGGGCTTCGTCGGCGTTAGCTGTCTGTCCGAGAAGGAAGACGACCTCGATGCTTGAATTGGGCGCGAGTGCGACCTTGGTGCGCAGCGCCCCACAGGGATCGAGGCCCGCGCCTGTCGTCCGCAACAAAGGCGCGGCTGAGCGAAGTGCGGCAGGAGAGGACAGGGCTCCGTTACGGCCGATGAATTCCTTGCGGTCACCGGTCCACTCCGTCTGCATGCCACGAAGATCCGCGAAGGCCACACGCGATCCGAAATCGCGGCTCCAGGGGTTTGAGGCCAGCATGGCGCCAGTCGCAGGATCGATCATGGTCGTCACGAATGCGAGCGAGCTTGAACGGGCCCGCCCGAGGACCCATTCGACATAGGCGGTGACGCTCAGCCGTCGCGTGCGCGTGGAGGTGTTGCGCAGCGTGAGCCTTGATATCTTGACCGGGGCATCCAGCGGCACGAACTGCACGAGATCGCTCGCGATGCCATGGCCTGTATGTTCAAAACGGCTGAAGCCCCAGCCGTGCCGGGCCACATAGGTGGCTCCTGGATCATGGATCGGCTGTGCCGTGGGGCTCCACACGGTGCCGGTGTCTTCGTCACGGAGATAGAATGCCTCGCCCGCGCGATCCGTGACCGGGTCGTTGGACCATGGCGTGATCTGGTTTTCCCGGCTGTTGACGGACCAAGTATATCCGCCACCATCTGCGGCAACCTGAAACCCGAAGGCCGGATTGGCAATCACGTTGATCCATGGTGCAGGCGTTGATTGGCCAGGTCCCAGCACCGTGACATACTGCCTGCCACCATCGGCAAAGCCACCGAGCCCGTTGAAGAACTCGAGTTCGGGCATGGCACGGTAGGTCGTGGGCTCGTTGCCGAGTGGAGCGGCCTTGTCAGGCGCACTGGCCGGCAGAGCAGCCTCCGCGAGCCGCTCGAGCTGGTCCAGCAGATTGCCCCGTTGCGCCACAATGACCACACGCGCAACCGAGGAGAGGAGCGATCGCGTCTCGGCGGGCATCAGGTCAGCGCGCAGCACGAAGACGCGGCCCTGCACCTGCTCGCCGGAGGCGGGGCGGGCCCGTGTCGTCATCGTCCGCACGAGGGACTCGAGTGCTATGTGGAAGTCCTGCACATAAGAGGACTGACGCTCGTTCAGGATCACCAGGTCGGCTGCCAGGCCCTTCATCCGCCAGTATTCGTGGGCTTGCAGAAGTTCATGGGCGACGTCGAGGTTTTCGCTGTCGGAAATCCGCAGCAGCAGGATCGGCAAGTCGCCGGGTATGCCCTGTGACCAGAGGCCGGACTGCGCTCCCGCCCCGCGCAGGATCATGTCAGAGGACGGCCGCAAGGCCGGCGTGGCGAAGATGAGATGACCGGCAAGCTGCTGGAATACTGCCGCCTCGCCCGCCGTGATGCCAAGATGGTGGAGCTGAACCTGCGCCTGCGTCCAGGCGAGGGTTGCCGCGCGGCTGAAGGACGCCGCATCGCGATGCTTGTCCGCGCAGTCGAGAAGCTCTTGCCGGCTCGATGCCGCCAACGTCCAGTAGACGATGCGCACCGTGGTGCCGGGCTGCACCCGCACGCGCTGCCTCAGCGCGAAGATCGGATCGAGCACTGTTCCTGCAGTGTCCGACAGATCTCGCCCATCCATCACGGCGATGGGCGAGCGTAGGTCATGGCCACGGCCAAGGAAGCGGGCGCGATCGGTTTCGATCTGCGGCTTGCCGATGACTTCGCCATCGACAACGGCCATGTGCCCGGCCCAGAGCTCAGCCTCACCCGCCGCGCGCTTTCGCCGGGTCGCCACGAGCAGCCCGACATCGGGCAGATGTTCAGTCTCGACGAAGAGCTTGGAGAAGGCCGGATGCGCCATGTCGTCTGCCTGCGCCGCCAACGCGATCTCAACATATGAGGTCACATCGATGAGGCGTGCTACGCTCCCCGCATTGGTGATCGACAAGCGGCGGACTTCTGCGTCGTCTTCCGGCGAGACAAGCACCTCGAGTAAGCTTGTAAGCGTACCGTCCTGCCGGGTGAATTCGGCCCGGTCCTCGGTGAAGTTCACTTGGTAGGAGTCAGGTTCGCTGCCGATGGGCTGCACGCCTGCCGACCAGACAATGCCGCTGTTGACGTCCCGCAGGAAGATATACGCGCCGTGATCGTCTCTGGTTGAGTCCTCCCGCCAGCGCGTCAGGGCGATCCTGCCCCATGTGCTGTAGCCGGATGCGGCGGTTGTCAGCATTGTGGTGAAACGGCCGTTGGACAGCAGCAGCGTGGCGGGTGCGGCCTGGCGGCCGGATGAAAAGCGGCGTCCGCCGCCAGTTTCGACGTCGCGCGCCCTGATGCCGGACTTGACCTCGGCTGCCCAGGGCTTCGCCACCGAAACATCCCTCGGCATGCGTTCCTGCAGCAGCAGTTCCGTTGCCTGGATGATGGGTTCGGCATGAAAGCGCGCGCGCATCCTCCCGCTAAACAAGGTGTCGGCGATGGCGACAATGGTCATGCCCTGGTGGTGTGCCATGAATGCCTTGACGATCGCCACATCAGCTCCCTCCGGCACGCGCGCGGAGGTGTAGTCCAGCGCTTCGTAGAAGCCGTAGCTTCCAAGGCCTCCCGCTTGCCCTATCCGGGTGAGATTGGCGGTTGACGCTGCGGGGTCGACCATGGCCGCCAGTGCGGATGCATAGGGTGCGATCACGATGTTCTCGGCAAGGCCGCGCTTCAGCCCGAGGTCGGGAACGCCGAAGTTGGAGTATTGATAGGTGAGCTCGAGATCGCGCGCATTGTAGGCCGATTCCGAGATGCCCCACGGCAGGCCGAGGGACGTTCCATAGTCGATCTGCCGGCGAACGATGAGGCGGCTCGTCTGTTCGATGAGGCTGCCGACCGGCGCCCGCATGACCAGCGAAGGCATGAGGTATTCGAACATCGAGCCGGACCATGAGACCAGCGCGGCGGCATGCGCAACGGGCGTGACTGATCTTCCCAGCCGGAACCAGTGCCGGGCCGGAATGTCGCCCTTGGCGATCGCGAAGAAGCTTGCAAGCCGCGCTTCGGAGGCAAGCAGATCATAGCAGCTTTGATCGAGCTTTCCTTCATTGGCGAGATAGCCGATCGACAGAAGCATCCTGTCGCGGTCGAGCAGGAATGCGAAGTCCATGTCGAGCGCCATGGAGCGGCTGGCATTTTCAAGCGCTTCGAGGCGGGCATCATGATCGCTGATGCCCATGTTGTGCGCCTCGAGCGTGGTGACAATGGCCTGCACCCAGAACAGCATGTCACGGCATGAGGCTGAACCGCGCTCGCTTGAGAGCGCAAGCGCGATGTCTGCCGCCGTGTCGGCGGCCAATGAGAGGGCCGGCAGGCGCGAGACGAGCGTCTCGCCCGTCCCGAGGGGGTGACGCGTTGCGGATGCCAGTGCTGCCAGCGCATCGTCCAATTGCGCCCATGTCACGGTCTGTGTGCGGGGGGCGTCGCGCATTTTCGCGGTTTCGTCCCGCGCAATATCGATGGCATCGGCAATGCCGGCGAGGCATTGCTCCGGGGCCAGAGGCTCGTGCCGCCATTCGCTGCAGGCATTGGCCAGCGCAATCAGATGGCCGGCGAGGTTTCCGCTGTCCACCGATGATACATAGTGCGGCTCCAGCGGGCGGAGATCGCGCGTGTCATACCAGTTGAAAAAATGTCCCCTGAAGCGCTGCAGCCTGTTCATGGTCTCGAGTGTGGCTTCCAGCCTCTCAATGGCCTCGCGGGTACCGATCCACCCGAAGTCGCGCGCGCTGACGACGGAGAGGAGATAGAGCCCGATGTTGGTAGGTGACGTGCGACGTGCCAGAACGGAAGTTGGCGCTTCCTGAAAATTGTCGGGTGGAAGCATGTTGTCGTCCGGCGTGACGAAGCTTTCGAAGAAGCGCCAGGTGCGGCGTGCCGTCAGGCGCAGGGCGCGGGCATCCTCCTCCATCACGGGAACCTGTCCGCCGCCACTGGGTGTGAGGCTGACACGCAGCGCAATGGCGGGGGAGGCGCACCATACCAGCCCGAACAGCAGGGCCAGCGGCCATGAGCCCTGTCCGGCGGCGATGGACAGGGCCACTGCGGTGGCCGCCAATGCCGGTGCGCCTGCCATCTCACGGTAGAAGCTGGAAAGCGTGAGGCTGCGGCCTGTTCCCGCCTGCGCGGCGGGAACCCATTCGAGGAGGCTCCGGTGACTGACGAACACACGATGGAGCGTGCGGATGATGGCGTCACTCATCAGCCATGCCTGATGCGCAAGGAAGGTGATCACCAGCCCTGACAGGGCCAGTGCAAGCTGGAAGTCGCCACCCAGCGCCCGGAAGTGGCTCGCCACGGTAATGCCGGCGCGGCGCGGCGGAATGGCGGCGATGACCGGGATGATGGGCGGAACTGCGATGGTGGCCAGAATGAAGGCAGTCCAGATGACGGCCGCGGCAGGCGGAAGGGCCCAGCCTGCGATGAGCGCCAGCATTGCCATGGGTGCTGTCAATGTGCGGCGCAGATTGTCTATCATTTTCCAGCGGCCGACGGGAGGGATCGGCCTGGATGAGGTAACTGGGCCCACCGGCGGCGGCACCCGGCCCATGAGCCATGGCAAGAGTTGCCAGTCGCCGCGCGCCCAGCGGTGATGCCTCAGGGCGCCAACATCATAGCGCGACGGAAAGTCTTCGACGACTTCAATATCGGAGGCCAGCCCCGCGCGGGCGAAAATCCCCTCGAAGAGATCATGGCTGAGAAGGGTTGACGGCGGAATGCGGCCTTCAAGCGAGGCCTCGAAGGCGTCCACGTCATAGATGCCCTTGCCCGTGTAGGATCCTTCGCCGAACATGTCCTGATAGACGTCCGACACCGCCGATGCATAGGGATCGATGCCGCTGACGCTTGAGAAGATCCGCTGAAACAGCGAGCCTTCCTGCCCGATGGGCAGGGAAGGGGTGACGCGCGGCTGGAGAATGGCATAGCCCTCGCTCACGCGGCCTGAGTCCGCGTCGAACCGCGGATGGTTCAGCGGATGTCCCATCTTGCCGATGAGCCTCAGGACCGTGTCGCGGGGCAGGCGCGTGTCGGCATCGAGGGTGACGACGTATCGCACCGCTTGCGGGGCCAAGGGCATGAGGCCACCGGCGGGTATGAAGCTTGTATCGCGCGCGCCGCGCAGCCAGCGGTTCAGCTCGTGCAGCTTGCCACGCTTTCTTTCCCAGCCAATCCAGCAGCCTTCGCTCTCGGCCCATAGCCTGCGGCGATGAAGCAGCAGGAAGCGCGGGCCCGCCGTGGCAGGACCGTAGCGCGCGTTGAGAGCCTCCATCCCCAACGCTGCGGCGGCAAGCAGCGCCTGATCGCCGGGATCGCTCTGCGTGAGGCAATCCTTCCAGTCTGAAAGCAAGGCGAAGTGAAGATTGTCGTCTGGGCTCGTCAGGTAGTGAACCTCGAGCCGCTCGATCAGTTCGTGGATGGATGAAAGCGACGCAAGCAAGGTCGGCACGGCAACGATCGTCCGCAGGTGATCGGGAATTCCGCTGCGCAGGGCCAAGGCCGGCAATCGCCTGGCATGGAACCCAGCGCTGACCGCGCGGTTGACCAGTGCGACAGCGGCATCGATTGCCGGAATGGCGCCCAGCACTCCCAGAATCATCAGTGGAACAAGACCCAGGCCAAGCCCCGAGAGGAGATGGATGGGGAGCATGAGCAGGGCGGCCGAGACGAGCAGTATCCCCGTCGCATAGCCGCCGATGCCGACGGACGCATTCAGCCGCGCGAGGCGCGCGCGGAAGGGCTGGCGGTAGCCAAGCTCCGCCTCAAAGCCTGGCCGCCCTGCCGCCAGAAGACAATATCCGGGATCGGCGAGCCGCTCGTCCTTGGAGTCGGCCGCTTCGACCGCCTGCATGGCGCGCTGCGCGACCTCGATCTCGGTGAGGCCTGCTCCCCTTGCCAGCTGCTCGATGGCGCTGCGGTACAGGTTGCGTGTGGCGAAGTCCATGTCGCGGTAGCCGCTGCCAACCGCAAGGATGCCGTCCACGAGGCTGCTCGCCTCGACGAGATCCCGCCAGTTGACGTCCGACACCAGCCGCAGGCTGGTGATGACGTTACGGACAGACACGTTGGATGCGCCCTGCTGCCTGTGAACCTCGCGCACCACCTCGTCAGGGGATGTTCCAGTTTCAGACAGGCGCCTGTCGAGCCAGTCCAGAGCAGGCGTGATGCGCGGGTCCTGGTCGCGCAGACGGTGCACGAGCTGAACCACGAAGGCATTGGGAAGCGGGCCGCTGGCGTGAGCGGACAGAACGTCCTCGACACGCTCTGGTACCTGGCCATTGGTGCCGAGAAGCCGGTCGGCCAGGCGGTCCGCATTGCGGCGCTCGCGCCGGTTATGCAGAATGTGCTCTGCGAGCCGCCGCAGGTTCTCAACGAGCACGATGCGTAGCGTGACAGAGATTGCCCAGAGTTCGCCGATGGTCAGTGGCTGGACGGTTTGGTAGGCCTTGAGATAGCGCAACAGCAGCTCAGCATCGAAGCGGCTGTCAGTATGTGCCACGAAGGCCCAGGAGAGACCGAAAACGCGCGGATATCCGGAGAAAGGCCCGGCAACCAGCTTGGGCAATTGCCTGTAGTATCCGTCCGGAAGGTCGGCGTCGATCTCACGGATCTGCCGCTCGACCAGATGGTAATTGTCGACCAGCCACTCTGAGGCGGGCGTGATGGCACGGCCCTCGCTGATGGCCTCAACGGTGTTCTGGTATGCATCCAGAAGGACGCTGCCGTTGTCCTTCAGACGTTGCGAGAGTGAATTGCCTTTCGTGGGGCTCGCCGAAACGCGCTGGGCCGCCGCCAGGCTTTGGCCATGTTCCTCGAGCCTTTCAGCACTGAAGAGTTCTTCCCGAACCGGTTCCTTGGTCAGCCATGGCGATGGCGGCGATGAAGATCGCAGGTGAGAGAAGAGACTCCGGCGCATCGAGGCCTTTCTGGCGGGGCATACGCCATGTTGAATGTATCTGTGCCTCCAGGGGCACTCCTGGCCGCGCTTCTGCAGATCTGGAAAACAGGCTAGGCCTCCGGCTCTCAAACAAGAACCTTCAGCTCCGGGTGCTCACGGCTGGCCAGAATGACGAAGTGGGCTCCAGCCATCTGGCAATGGCGCTCCGCTCCAAACCAAAAGCCGCTGTTCCTCTTTGCTCCGTTACGGGTCCGCTGAAGCGCTCCGAAGAGGTCTCAGCTATCGTCTTCGTGCGTTGCTCGTGTTGGCCGTCGTGTCTCCTGCTCATTCTGGCGCCGTGGCATGGACGAACCCTTATGGTCGCCACACAGAAATTCAGAGTACGGACAAGGCGGGTGCGGGCTTTCCCGTAATCAGTCCCAACGCATCATGCCGCGCCCCATGCCCATACCCATGCTGGGCAGGACAATATCGTCGGCAGTCTTCTTCTGGTCATCGTCCAGCAGGGCATAGAGCTTG
>CAIYXE010000339.1 GCA_903930095.1 uncultured Hyphomicrobiales bacterium | reverse complement strand
TCAGCTGCTCGCGGCGAAAGGCATTGTCACCCGGGAGCGGGCCCTTGGAATTCATTTCGAGGGACATTCTTCTACTCCGACAGAACGATCGAATCTTCGGGCGACCAGTGCACCCAGACAGGCTGACCACGCTCAACGCCCGCACCGCCGCGGCGGGTCTCGTTCTGGACATTGACCGACAGCATGAGCCCGTCAGCCGCCTCGACCACCACATGGCTGGTGTCGCCGTAATAGGCGACATCACGCACCTTGCCGTGAACACGGATGGCCGCTGCGGGCTCGGAGACGGCGATCTTGAGCTTCTCAGGCCGGATGGCAATGGCGACCTGCGCGCCCACAAGCCCGTCACTGGCGACTTCCATCCGCCCGAGGCCCTTGACCTCGCAGTCAACCTTGCGGCCGATCTGGCGGTGAACGCGCGCGTCGATCAGGTTCACCTTGCCGATGAAATCCGCAACGAAGCGGCTTCTCGGATGTTCGTAGAGTTCGGCTGGCGTTGCGACCTGCTGCACCGAACCCCGGTCCATGACCGCGATGCGGCTTGCCATGGAGAGCGCCTCGTCCTGGTCATGCGTGACGATGATGAAGGTGATGCCGACGGTCTCCTGCAGCCTGGTCAGTTCGAGCCGCATGTCGTCGCGCAGCTTGGCGTCCAGGGCAGAAAGCGGCTCGTCGAGGAGCAACACCTTGGGCCGCTTGACCAGGGCGCGGGCCAGCGCCACGCGCTGGCGCTGGCCGCCGGACATCTGGTCCGGCTTGCGCGCGGCGAGCGCGGTGAGCTTTACCATCTCCAGCGCTTCACCCACCCGGCGCCTGATCTCGTCCGAGGGAACGCCCGTGACCTTGAGGCCGTAAGCGATGTTCTGCTCCACCGTCATGTGGGGAAAGACGGCATAGGACTGGAAAACCATGTTGGTGGGCCGCTTGTTCGGCGGCGTGAAGGCCATGTCCTCGCCGCCGATGATGATCTGGCCGGAACTCGGCATCTCGAGGCCGGAGATCATGCGGAGCAGCGTGGTCTTGCCGCAGCCCGAGGGGCCGAGCAGGGCGAAGAACTCGTTCTGCGCAATGTCGAGCGAGACATTGTCCACGGCGGTGACGCCGCCGGGAAAGGCCTTGGTGACATTGCGGATGGAAACGATCGCGTCGGACATCTGTCAGCCCTTGTCCGCCTTGGACGGCGCCTGGAGTTTCATTGCGATGACGGTGGCAACCACCGTGATGACGATCAGCACGGTCGAGGCGGCGTTGATCTCCGGCGAGACGCCGCGGCGGACCAGCGAATAGACCTTGACCGGGAAGGTGACCGTTTCCGGCCCCGAAGTGAAGAAGGTGATGACGAAGTCGTCAAGCGACAGGGTGAAGGCGAGAAGCGCCCCTGCGATGAGGCCCGGCTTCATGTATGGCACGATGATCGACCAGAAGGTCTGCCACTCGCTTGCGCCCAGATCCTTCGAGGCTTCCTCGAGCTGCCGGTTGAAACCGACGAGACGGGAGCGCACCACCACCGCCACGAAGGGGAAGCAGAACGTCACATGCGCGATGATGATGTTCCCGAGGTTCAGGGGCCACGGCATGTTGACGAAAAAGGCCATCATGCCGGAGTTGACGAAGAAGAGCAGCAGCGCCACCGCCATGCAGATTTCCGGGATCACGATGGGCAGCGCGATGAACCCCTCATAGCCGCCCTTCAGCGGAAACCGGAACCGCCAGAGCATGAGCGCCACAAGCGCCCCCAGTATGGTGGCGATGACCGTCGCGATGAGGGCAATCACCAGCGAATTGGTGAGCGCCTCGATCAATGAATCGTTGTTCCAGGCCTTGACATAGTTGTCGAAGGTGAAGCCGCGCCACACGATGCCGCGCTTGTCCGTGTTGAACGAGAAGGCGATGAGCGTGACGATCGGCGCGTAGAGCACGAAGAAGATCGCCGCGAACAGCACCTTGAGCCAGGTACGGCTGCCATAGTCGAGCGGGCCCTGCACCCGCCTGAACCCATTTGCGGCCTTCATACGCCGTCTCCCTTGCTGCGCAGCGTGAACAGGTAGCGCAGCGCCAGCGCACCGAAGGTGGCGTACATCAGCAGGAAGGACAGCGCCGCGCCGAAGGGCCAGTCATTGGCAGCCTTGAATTGCCGCTCGATGACGTTGCCGATCATGATCGCATTGGCGCCGCCGAGCAGATCAGGCGTCAGGAAGGTGCCGAGGCACGGAATGAAGACGAGAATGATGCCGGTGACGATGCCCGGCATGGTGAGCGGCACGGTGACTTTGAGGAAGGTCTGGAACTGCGAGGCGCCAAGATCGAGGCTGGCCTCGAGGAAGGATCTGTCGAGCCGCTCGATCGTGGCATAAAGCGGCAGCACCATGAAGGGCATGTAGACGTAGACGAGGCCGAAGATGACGGCGAAGTCATTGTACAGCATCTCATAGGGGCCCAGCCCCACGACGCCCAGCACCTTGTTGACGTAGCCCTGGGTGCGGAACACCGCAATCAGCGCATAGGTGCGGATCAGCAGATTGATCCAGAACGGCAGGATAACGAGCAGAAGCAGCAGTGGCTTCCAGCGGTTCGGCGCAAAGCAGATGCCAAAGGCGATTGGATAGGCGAACAGCAGGCAGAATGCCGTGGCGAGCGCCGAGATCCACACGGACTTCCACATGATGCTGAGGTAGAGGGGATCGAAGGCACGCAGATAGTTCGTGATGCCGGTGAGGTAGTCATATTCGTTGATCGACACCTGGCCATCGATGACGGCCTTGTCGCTGAACGACATGATGAAGAGGAAGCCGAGGGGGATGATGAAGAAGGCCAGAAGCCAGATCGACGGCGCTGTTCCGATTGTCCAGAATACCCGCGGGTTCCGTTTCCAGTTCTCCAAGATGCCGCCACTCCTCCCTGCGGGCGAACGTTAGCCCAGCCCTGCCGCCCGCGGCAACCCCGGCACTACAATTTCGCAAGTGCCCGGTCGAGTGCGGCGACAGCCAGGCCGGCGTGATCGCGGCTGAAGACGATTGGCGGGCGGATCTTGAGGACATTGCCGAGCTTCCCCTCCCCGCCCATGAGCACGCCTTCGTCCCGCAACAGGTTCAGGAGACGGCTCGTCTCGGCTGGGGCTGGTTCCTTCGTCTTGCGGTCCCGCACCAGCTCCACCCCGGTTGCAAGGCCAATCCCGCGCACGTCGCCGATCAGGGCGTGTTTTGCCATCATACCGTGCAGCGCCTGACGGAAACAGGCGCCCACCTCCAGCGCGTTTTTCACCAGGCCCTCGTCCCGGATCACGTCGAGCACGGCCAGTCCGGCGGCGCATGCCACATTGTTTCCGCCAAAGGTGGAAAAGAACGGCCCGGCCTTGAGAAAGTGGGACAGGATTTCGGGGCGCGTGATGACGGCTCCCACCGGATGGCCGTTTCCGGCGGGCTTGCCAATCGTGATGAAGTCCGGCTCCACCCCGTGGTGGCGGTGCCCCCAGAAGGCGGTTCCCATGCGGCCGAAGCCGGACTGAACCTCATCGGCAATGAAGAGGCCGCCCGCAGCCCGGACACGCGCCGCGACGCCGCGGAGATAGCCCGGCGGAGCATCGAGGATGCCGTTGGTCATGAAGGCCGAGTCGACCATGACGGCAGCAACGCCATGGCCCGCTGCGTCGAGCTCTGCAATCAGCTCTGCGGCGAGCCCGGCATAGCGCTCCCCTGGTTCAGCGACATCGCCGCCCAGTATGCCGCGATAGAAGCAGGGCGCCGGCAGAAGGCGGATGTGCGGCGCGCGCCAGTGACCAGGTGCATTGGAGGGCGAGAAGGCATCGATGGATTCGCTCACCCCATGATAGGCGAAGTCCATCGCCAGGCCGCCGCTCTTTCCCGTGAACGCCTTGGCCATGCGCCAGGCGAGATCATTCGCCTCGCTGCCGGAGTTGACGAACACCACCGATGTCAGCCCCTCCGGCGACAGCGCCACAAGGCGTTCGGCATATTCGATGGACTGGTCGGTGATGTAGCGGGTGTTGGTGTTGAGGGTCCTGGCCTGACGGGCGATGGCCTCTGTCACATAAGGATGACAGTGCCCGACATGCGGCACGTTGTTATAGCAGTCGAGGAAGCGGCGGCCGCCGGAATTCTCGAGCCACACACCCTCGCCCTTTACCATGTGCAGTGGCGGATCATAGAAGACGTAGAGATTCTCGCCCATGACCTGCCGGCGGCGCGAGAGCGTGTCCTGCGCCGGGTTCGGGTGAGGATCCGGATGTGCTGGAAAGGCCGCCGCCCGCCGGAGGAGGCCCCTCAGCCGGTCATGTCCGATGGCGCGGAGTTGCCGTATCATGGGCATGCTGCGGCTGTTGAAGGACGAGAAGTAGCCCTGAGACTCTATTCCGTTCGCAGACTTGAGCGCATCGATGAGTGGCGTCATCAAGAGGCGGACCTCGATCAGGTCGATCAGGCAGGATGCTTCCTCCTCTTCGAGCGGCGAGAGGCTGCGGTAGCCGCGCACCATTTCAAAGAGCGTCTCCTCAGGATCCTGCGCGAGGTTCAGGAAATCGCCCGCCGCATTGGCGAGATCGAGAACAAGGGGACCGTGCACGATGTCGCCAAAATCGATGATGCCGTTCACGAAGCCGGTGTGATCCGACAGCGCATTGAAAGGATGAACGTCGCCATGGATGATCTGGCTGCGCATGCGCCGCAGCAAGGGCATGGTGAACCCGGCATGGCGCTCCAGTATCTCCTGTGCGAGGCCACGGTCAGCTTGGGCAAGGTTCTCGACCTGCGGCGCAAGTTGCATCACGCGGCGCGTATCCCATACGAGATCACGCTCAGCCGGCGCACCACTGACGAACCCCCGGAGCGCCAGGCCCAGACGGGCGAGCAGGCGGCCAAGATCGAAAAGCGCCGCGCGTGTCAGCGCCGCCTCCCCCAGCACGCTGCCCTCGAGCCAGGACAGCACCATCACCGGGTATTGCATGCCCTCGTGGACCATGCACCCCAGCAGGTCAGCATCCAGCGTGCGCCTGAGGCGCGGCACGGGCAGGCCAGGGTCGGCAAGCGCGATGTGCTCAAGGGCTTGCGCCTGGCACCGTAGGATCTCATCGCCCTCCGCCGGGTGGCAGAGCTTGAAAACCACGCTGCTGCCATCGGCCAGCAAAACGCGGAAGTTCTGGTCACGTTCGCCTTCCAGCCGGGTCCAGGCGCCAGACAGGCCATAGGCCGCATCCGCGAAGCTGGCCAGCGCAGCGAGGGCAACCTCGGGCGGTCGAAGAGTATTCAGCATCCGGTCGAGACTAGACCCAAAAGGAAGAACGCAAAAGTGGTTTGCACTTTTGCGTTCCCAGATCATCAGCTACGGATTTGGGCCCCGGTTCAGGCCGCCTGGATGCGCGTCCAGATCTCGTCGCGGGCCCTGATCGCCTCTTCGCCGAGATAGAGGGCGGGCTCACACTTGGCGATGACTTCAGCCGACGGGAAGATCACCGGGTTGTTCTTGTAGGTGTCAGCCGCAAGCTCCCGCGCCGCCTTGTTCGCGGTGGCATAGAGGATCGTCTCGGCGATCTCCCGGCCTGCCTCGGCGTCGAGGACGAAGTTGATGAAGGCATGCGCGTTGCCCGGGTGGGGTGCGCCCTTCGGGATGGCGAGAACGTCCTGCCAGACGAGAGAGCCCTCCTTCGGCACAACATAGGCCACATCATCGTCTTCCGCGATGATCTGCTTGATGTCGCCGTTCCATTCCTGGCAGACCTTCACCTCGCCGGAGGCGAGCAGGTCCTGGCCGTTGTCATCGGCGAAGACCTTGATGTTCTTCTTCTGGCGGATGAGCATCTCCTCGACCTGCTTGAGCTCGGCCGGATTGGTCGAGTTAAACGAGAAGCCGAGATACTTCAGGCCGGCGCCCAGCACGTTCTGCTGGTCGCCGAGGAGTGCGATTGAACCCGCGAACTCATCCGAGTCGAACAGCACCTTCCAGCTGTCCGGCGGGGTGGGCGCTTCTGACTTGCGGTAGCCGATGCCGAACGTTCCCCACATGTAGGGCATGGAGAACTTGCGGCCGGGATCGAACTGCGCCTCACGGAAGGCCTCGTCGATGTTGGCCATGTTCGGAATCTTCGCGTGGTCGAGCGGGATGACCATGTCGGCCGTGATCATGCGTTCCAGCATGTCGTTGGTCGGAACGATCACGTCGTAGCCGGGATTGCCGCCCTTGAGCTTGGCGAAGAGCTCGTCATTGTCGGCATACAGGTCCATCTTGACCTCGATGCCGGTGGCCTCGTTGAAGTTCGACAGGGTGTTTTCGCCGATATAGGTGTCCCAGTTGTAGAAGTTGAGCTTCTTGTCTTCAGCCGAGAGCGAATGGCGCGGCAGGAATGCAAGGCCCACCGCAAAGGCGCTGCCCTTGAGAACGGCGCGGCGGCTGGGATGGAAACGCGGACGGTAGGTCGACATCTCGTTTAACCTCGTGGGGGTGACTGCACCGAATTCTTCTCCGCCCAGTGCCGCAGCGGCATTAAAAATAACGAGGATTTAGAGCGATCCCCGCCATCAGGCAAACGGAAATTCACTTAAGGATTCGTAACGTTCACGCGGTTGCGGCGGTGCATTCGGACCGCACGGCGGCATGGGTGGCATCCAGCGCCGCCCGGGCCAACTGGACCAGATGGTCAATCTCCTTGCGGGTGATGACCAGCGGCGGCGCCAGCACCATCGTATCCCAGCAGGCGCGCATGATGAGCCCCTGGGCGAAGCTATTGTCACGGCACATCGTTCCAACCCGGCCCGGGCTGGCGAAGCGGGCGCGGGTTGCCTTGTCCCTGGTGAGTTCGATGGCGCCGATGAGCCCCATCGAGCGGGTCTCGCCCACGATCGGATGATCGCGCAGCGAGGCCAGCGCCTCAGCGAAATAGGGGCCCAGCTCGCGGACACGCTCGACCAGCTTTTCCTGCTCGATGATCTCGATGTTCCGGAGCGCCACGGCAGCCGCCACGGGGTGGCCCGCATAGGTCATGCCGTGATAGAACTCGCCGCCGAGCTCGAAGAAATCCTTGATGAGATGGTCGGCGAAGGCCACCGCGCCGATCGGCAGGTAGCCGGACGACAGGCCCTTGGCCATCGGCACGATATCGGGCTCAAACCCCATGCTCTGGAAGCCCCACCAGTTACCGGTGCGGCCGAAGCCGCAGATGACCTCGTCAGAGATGATCAGCACGCCGTACTTGCGGCAGATGCGCTGCACTTCGGGCCAGTAGGTGGAGGGCGGGATCAGCACGCCGCCGGCCCCCTGGATCGGCTCGCCAATGAAGGCTGCGACATTGTCGGGGCCCACTTCGAGGATCTTCTTCTCGACGGCGGCCGCCGCCTCGAGGCCGAATTCCTCCGGCGTCTTGTCGCCGCCGAAATCGAACCAGTGCGGTTGCTGCACGTGATGGAAGCCGGGGAACTCGGTTCCGACCTGATCATGCATGCCCTGGAAGCCGCCGAGATTGGCCGCCACCATGGTGGAACCGTGATAGCCCCTGGTGCGCGCGATGAAGTGCTGGCGGTAGGGCTTGCCCTTCAGCTTCCAGTAATGGCGCACGAAGCGCACGATGGTGTCGTTGGATTCCGAGCCCGAATTGGTGAAGAAGATGTGCTTGAAGCGCTCCGGCATGACGGAGGAGATCTTGGTGGCAAGCTCGGTGGTCGGCACCGTCGTCGTCTTGAAGAAGGTGTTGTAGTAGGGAAGATCGAGCATCTGCTTGTAGGCGGCCTCGGCCAGTTCCTTGCGGCCGTAGCCCACGTTCACGCACCAGAGGCCCGACATGCCGTCGAGCAGCTTGTTGCCCTTCCCATCCCAGATCCAGATGCCGTCGGCCTGCGTCATCACACGGGGGCCGCCTTCGGCATGAAAGGACTTGTGGTCCGTGAAGGGGTGGAAATGATGCGCGATGTCGTTCTTGACGACTTCGGCAATGTCGATGTTCTTGTTGAGGACGTTCATGTGGATTTCTCCGGACTGGATAGGTGACCGCACCCCTCTCCGGAGGGGTGGCGCAGGCGAAGCGGCAGGTGAAATACTTACGGCTTGAAGCCGATGCGCGCACAGTGAAGCATCACTTCATCATATGCGGTTTTTGACCAGACGGGCAAGATTGCCCCGGAAACGGTGGCGTGGAAGCACATGCGTTTCATATCGCATTTCCGCGCTGTTTCCGCAAGAAAGCTGATGCGGAAGATCTTTGCACCAGCAAGACCATTTTTTGGGCACGCACAGCCCGTTCGGCATGTTTTTCTTGCCCTGCCGCAAATCTTGTCACCATACTGCGATGCAATACAGGCGGCTGATGACGATCTTCAACGAAATGGAAGGCAATACGGGCGCCACGCGCGAGCCCTATGCCCGGATCGAGGACTGGCTCAAGACACTGAGCCGCGCCGACGTGGACCGTGCACTGCGCGAGGCGGAGGCGATCTTCCGCCGCCAGGGCATCACCTTCGCGGTCTATGGCGACAACCAGGCCTCCGAACGCCTGATCCCCTTCGACATCATTCCGCGCGTCTTCGCCGCCGCCGAATGGCGCAAGCTTTCCGCCGGCATCGAGCAGCGGGTGCGGGCGCTCAATGCCTTCATCCACGATCTCTACCACCGCCAGGAAATCCTGCGGGCGGGCCGCATCCCCCATGAGTTCATCATCCAGAACGAGGCCTTCGTGCCGGAGATGGTGGGCGTCATGCCTTCCCGCGGCATCTATGCCCACATCATCGGCATCGACATCGTGCGCGTGGCGGAGAACGAGTTCTATGTTCTGGAGGACAATTGCCGCACGCCATCAGGCGTCTCCTACATGCTCGAGGACCGGGAGGCGATGATGTATCTCTTCCCCGATCTCTTCGCCCAGCAGCGCGTGGCGCCGGTGGAGAACTACCCCGCCATGCTGCGCCAGACGCTGGAAAGCGTGGCGCCTCCCGCCTGCAAGGATGAGCCGACGGTGGTGATCCTGACGCCGGGCATCCACAACTCCGCCTTCTTCGAGCATGCCTTCCTGGCGGACGAAATGGGCGTCGAACTCTGCGAGGGCGGCGACCTCTTCGTGGAGGACGGCTACCTCTACATGCGCACCACGCAGGAGCCGAAGCGGGTGGACGTCGTCTACCGCCGCATCGATGACGCCTATCTGGACCCCCTCACCTTCCGCCATGACTCGGCGATCGGCGTTCCGGGGCTTTTCGACCTCTACCGCGCGGGCCGCGTAACGCTGGTCAATGCGCCGGGCACCGGCATTGCGGATGACAAGTCGATCTACACCTACATCCCCGAAGTGATCGAGTTCTACACCGGCGAGAAGCCACTGCTGAAGAACGTGCCCACCTGGCGCTGCGGCGACCCGAAGCAGCTTTCCTATGTGCTGGACCACTTGCCGGAACTGGTGGTGAAGGAAGTGCATGGCTCCGGCGGCTACGGCATGCTGGTGGGGCCCACATCATCCAAGAAGGAGATCGAGGCGTTCCGCGCCAGGCTCAAGGCCAGGCCGAAGAACTACATCGCGCAGCCCACACTGTCGCTTTCAACCGTGCCAACCTTCACCAACTCCGGCGTGGCGCCGCGCCATGTGGACCTCCGGCCCTTCGTGCTCTCGGGCGACAAGGTGCGGGTGACGCCCGGCGGGCTTACACGCGTGGCCCTCAAGAAGGGCTCCCTGGTGGTCAACTCCAGCCAGGGCGGCGGCACCAAGGACACCTGGGTTCTGGAGGACTGATGCTCGGACGCACCGCCGCCTCCCTCTACTGGATGTCGCGCTACATGGAGCGGGCGGAGAACCTGGCGCGCCTGCTCGAGGTAGGCTACCGCATCTCGCTGATGCCCGGCGCCGTCGAAGGCCACCGTGATGAATGGCGCTCAACGCTGCAATCCTGCGCCTGCGACATCGCCTATTCGGAAAAACACACAGAGATCACCAGCGCCAAGGTGATCCAGTTCCTGATCTTCGACGAGGACAACCCCTCCTCCATCCGCGCCTCGATCAAGACCGCGCGCAACAACGGCCGCGCGGTGCGAACCGCACTCACACGTGACGTGTGGGAGAGCATCAATTCCACCTGGAACGAGCTCGCCCAGGTGAAGCCCTCCAGCATGACGGCGGACAGGCTGCCGGTGTTCCTCGAATGGGTGAAGCAGCGGGTGATGTCGTTCCGTGGCGCACTGCTTGGCACCATGCTGCGCAACGATACCTATTACTTCAGCCAGCTGGGCAATTTCATCGAGCGGGCCGACAACACGGCGCGCATCCTTGACGTCAAGTATTTCATCCTCCTGCCCAAGCCCACGGATGTGGGAAGCGACCTCGACATGCAGCAATGGGCGCAGATCCTGCGCTCGGTCTCGGGCCACCGCTCCTACCGCTGGTTCTACCGCGACTCGAACTACCGGCCGTGGCTCGTTTCGGAATTCCTGATCCTGAGGGAAGAAATGCCGCGCTCGCTGGTGTTCTCCTACAACTGGGTGAACCGGGCGCTTGCCGGCCTGGCCAATCTCTATGGCCAGAGCTACGATTGCCATGATCAGGCGCGCAACAGCTATGACCGGCTGAAGGAGGCGAACATGGAGCAGATCTTCCAGTCAGGCCTGCATGAATTCCTGCAGGAGTTCATCCTCAGCAACACAAGGCTCTCGCAGTCGATTGCCAGGAACTATAACTTCCCGTGACCATGCGCCTCGCCGTCCGCCACGAAACGCATTACGACTATGACACGCCGCTCGCTTACTCGGCGCAGCGGCTGCATCTGTGGCCTACGGACTTCGCCTCGCAGCGGACGATCTCCTGGTCGATCAGCGCACCGGGCTTCGACCGGGCGCTTGGCTATACCGACGGTTTCGGCAACCGCGTGCACATGATTACCTTCGGAAACCTCGAGGGGCCTGTCGCCATCGTCGCGGAAGGCATCGTCGAGGTGACGGATGCGGCAGGCGTTGTGCGCGGCCTCACCTGCCTTGCGCCCGACGCCGTGTTCCTGCGCCAGACCAAGCCTACAACGGCCAATGCCGCGATCCGCTCGTTGTCGGAAAAGCAGTTGGCCGGAAAATCGGTTCTCGAAGGCCTCCACGCGCTCATGGCCGAGATCCACCACAAGGTCGCCTATGAACTGGGCACCACCCACACTCACACGACGGCGGCGGAAGCCTTCGCCGAAGGACGCGGCGTGTGCCAGGACCACGCGCATATTTTCATCGCCGCTGCACGCGCAGGCGGTGTTCCGGCACGCTATGTGACGGGCTACCTCGTCACAGGCCAGGGCGCCTCCTCCACCGCCGCCCATGCCTGGGCGGAGGCCCTCGTGCCGGACCTCGGCTGGGTGGGTTTCGACCCTGCAAACGCCAAGTGCCCCACCGACAATTACGTGCGCGTGGCGGCAGGCCTCGATTCCGGTGGCGTCGCCCCCATCCGCGGCTCTCGCCGGGGTGGCGCCACCGAGCGGATGAGGGTTGAAGTCCGCGTCGAGATCGCCCAACAATGACGGCCAGACGGGATTCTTTCCGGACAGCGGGGACATGACCTATTGCGTAGGATTGCTGCTTGACGACGGCCTGGTCATGGCCGCGGACACCCGGACGAATGCGGGTGTCGACAATGTCGGCAAGTTCAAGAAGCTGTACAGCTGGGAAAAGCCCGGACAGGCTGTTTTCGTTCTGCTGACGGCTGGAAACCTCGCCATCACCCAGGCCGTGGTAAGCTCGCTTTCCGAGGGTTCGCAGGCGAAGGCCGGCGGCGGCGCGAAGGCCAACAACCTCTTCACCGCCAAGACGATGTTCCAGGCCGCCCGCATCGTTGGAAAGGCCGTTCGCGAGGTGAAGTCGATCGACGGGGACTTCCTGCAGTCAAACGGAGAGTCTTTTGCCGCCAGCTTCATCTTCGGCGGCCAGATCGGCAAGGAGCGTCCGCGCCTGTTCAACATCTATGCGGCAGGCAACTTCATCGAAGCGACGGTCGATACGCCCTTCTTCCAGATCGGCGAGCACAAATACGGCAAGCCGATCCTGGACCGCGTGGCGAGGAACGACATGAAGCTCGGCGATGCGGCGAAGATGGTGCTGCTCTCATTCGACTCGACGCTGCGTTCCAACCTGAGTGTCGGGCTTCCCATCGACCTCCTCACCTATGAAACGGGCACGCTCAAAATCGAGCACACCAAGCGGATCGGGCTGGACGATCCCTATTTCAAGATGCTGTCGAGTGAATGGTCCAAGGCGCTCCGCACGGCATTCATGAACATCGAGGCGCTCGACATCTAGGAATTACTCCGGGTGAACACGGCTCGGCTGCCGCGGTGGCAGGCTGCCGAGCCACCGGGACAGGGCCGGTACCAGCAGGCCGACGAGAAGTGCAGCAACGACGAGCAGGAGGGCGAGGACCGCTCCGGCTTCCGCCACCACGGGGCGGGAGGACAGCGCCAGAGGTCCGACGGCCCCAGCCAGCGCCAGCGGCGGCAGAAGCGCGGCACGCAGAGGCGGCCCGAGGGCGGAGAGCGCGGGCTTGCTGGACAGGTGATCGGCGACGCGCATTGCCGAGGCGATGACCACAGCGACCGTTGCACTCAAACCTGCCAGCATTGCGGCATTGAGGCTGATGCCAAACTGCACGATGATGGCCGCAGCCAGCGTCATGAAGGCAGCTGCAGGCGCCAGCGACAGCCCCCACGCCGCAACGTTGCGGAGCGCGGCCAGCACCAGGATTGCGGCCAGCGGCAGCGCCGTTGCCAGGGCCAGCGCCGTCTCACGATGAATGATCTCGTTGCCCGCCAGGAAGGCAAGCGGCTCACCGGCAGCCTCGGGAACCGTGCGCCGCACAGCGGCCGGGAAGGAAAGCTGCCCGGCACCACTCCGCGGCATTACCTCGATGCGCCACACTCTCTGCTCCGACACGAAGCGGCGCAGGAGACGGGGATCAAGGCTATCAGTTCCGGGAGCCTGCAGCCTGGAGAGGCGCTCCGTCAACGCGGACAGATCGCCGAGCCCGCCAAAAAGCGCGCGCTCCAGCGCGGCGACGCGCTC
>CAIYXE010000338.1 GCA_903930095.1 uncultured Hyphomicrobiales bacterium | reverse complement strand
TGGCGGAGGGAAAGGGTCTGGAATCCAACGTTCTCCGCCCGTAAGTCATTGATTTTATTGGGGTGGAATTTGAGCACTTTTCGAATCCCATGTGGGCATCCAAATGGCAGCAAAAGCATAATCACTCACCTGAAGGTGATCCTACTCTTCCCGGGTCCACTACACTGCTTCGATGGGCAGGTGAACAACGGCCTCCAAACCCCCTTCGTGCAGGTTGCGGAGCTTTACCGTCCCGCCATGGGCCTGAATGATGGTTCGGGCAATTGCCAGACCCAGACCGGCACCGCCCGTATCGCGGCTGCGTGACCCTTCCAGACGCACAAATGGTTCAAAGGCAGTCTCGAGCTGATTGTCGGGTAATCCGGGGCCCTTGTCAGCGACGGTGATGATAGCCATTTCCAACTCCCGTTTCAGCGTCACCTTCGCCACGCCGCCATAGCGGACCGCATTGTCGATGAGGTTGCGCAGCGCGCGGTTCAGAGCCTGCGGGCGGATGGTGACGGGCAGCGGCCCCGATGCGACAAGGGTGGCGCGGTCACCGCCCACATCACCAACCAGGTCACTCAGCAGCACGGTGAGGTCGACCTTCGAGGAGGGTTCAGCCCTCACGACTCCGCGCGCGAATTCCAGCGTTGCCTCCACCATGGCCTGCATTTCCTCGACCAATGCCTTCAGCCGTACGCTGTCTTCGGATTCATCCAGCATTTCGATCCTGAGCCGCATGGCCGTTAGGGGCGAACGCAGGTCATGGCTCAGGGCGGCAAGCATATGCGTGCGTTCGTTCACGAAACGGGTCAGCCGGTCTTTCATGCGGTTAAAGGCCTGCGTGGTCTCGCGCACCTCCGTCGGCCCCGTCATCGGCAGCGGATCTGCATCCAGGCCACGGCCCAGCCGGTCGGCGCCGACGGCAAGGGCGCGCATCGGGCCAACAACACGGCGCGCAGTCCACCATGCCACCAGAGCGACAGCAACCGCCATCAACAGCAAGGGCAAGAGGGCTTGCGGTGAAAGCTGCAGGCCGGGTCGATGAAACATCGTGCGCACGTTTAGCCAATCACCACCCGCCAGACGTATCGATAACGTCAGCTCAACGGGCTCGGTTCGCCCGGCCATCATCGTCTCGTGCATCTGGCGCATGGCGGCGGGCACCCCGTCCGGCATCGGCACGGGAACTCTGGAAAGAGCATGAACATCAGCGCGAACTTCACGGTCTGGCTCGCCAAGAATCTGCCGGATTTGGCGCAGAACAACATCCGACTCGGCGCTGTCATGTGGCGCTTCCGGTATTGCCCCAATTTCGAACCTCACCAGAGGCGAATCTGCCGCCCGCAGGATGGATGGGCGCAGTTCGGCGGGGGCGTTGTCCAAGAGCAGGACCACATTTGCCGCCCGCCCTGCCGCCTCAAGCCCCAACGCCGCCCGCACCGCACGATTGCGCTCATCCGTCAGCAGCAAGAGGCCAAGCCCCTGCGTGATGGCGAGGGCCAAAAGCAGCATAACCAGCAATTGTCCCCCCAGGGACTGAGGAAACAAACTGCGCAGGAGGGGAAAACGCGTGTTCACGGAATCTCCTTCACATCGGCCGAAAGGCTGTACCCACCACCCCAGACAGTGGCGATTAGCACGGGCTTGGCGGGATCGACTTCGACCTTGCGACGCAGGCGACTGATCTGGTTGTCAATGGTACGGTCGAATACCTGTGACGCACGTCCCGAGGTCAGATCCAGCAATTGTTCGCGGCTGAGTACGAAGCGCGGCCGTTCGAGAAATACCGTCAGCAGACGGAATTCGGCGGTGGTCAGTGAAACCTCGGCACCATCGGCTTCGATCAGTGTCCGGCGATCGGTATCGAGCACCCAACGGTCGAATGCCAGTTTGTGTCCCGCGAGACTTCCGCCTGCTACTTCTGCCCGGTCGAACCGGCGCAGGATCGCCTTGATGCGGGCCAGCAACTCGCGGGGGTTGAAGGGTTTGGGCAGATAGTCATCCGCCCCAACTTCAAGCCCCACGATGCGGTCAGTCTCGGCCCCCAGCGCAGTCAGCATCAGGATCGGAATGTCACTCTTCGCGCGAAGCCTGCGGCAGACTGACAGCCCATCTTCGCCCGGCATCATCACGTCGAGCACGACAAGGTCGAAATGCCCCACCTTCATTGCCGCATCCATCGCCACCGCATCGGCGGCAGAGGTCGCGCGCATACCGTTCTTCTCCAGATACTTTACCAGCGCATCGCGGATCTCGCGGTGATCATCGACGATAAGGATGTGGCGCGGATGGGTCATCATACAGTCTCCTGAGACTGACACTAGCCGATACTGCAGGCGCTGCATTCAGAAGATTGTCGCAATACCTGTTTGCGCCGCTGCTTGCGACAGTTTGATACAAAACATCGGTCCGCCTGACACACTTGTGGGACATCTGCCCCTCAAATTGAAGCTATCGCAATACAATCCAGGAGAGATCGAATGAAACGCTCGACGAAATTCGCTTTAGCAGCCGTTGCCGCCCTTGGTCTTGCTGTCATTGCGCTGCCGGTGGTCGCCCAACAGACCCAGATGCAACATGGCGGCATGATGAATGGCGGAATGGGTATGATGGGCGGGCATGACGGCATGATGGGCGGCGGGATGGGTATGATGATGGGCGGAGCCCAAAGCTATGCAATGGCCAAGTTTGATACCAACAAGGACGGCATGCTCAGCCCTGAAGAGATGACTGCCGGCGTTCAGTCCGAACTAAAGACCTACGACACCGATACCAATGGCAAGCTTTCGCTGGAGGAATTTGCGGCGATGCATGCGGCCCACACCCGGCCGATGACGGTGCGCGCCTTCCAGATGCACGACGCCGACGGCGACGCACAGGTGACCGAAGCTGAAATGGCCGCAATGGCTGCGATGATGCAAAGCCATATGGGCGGACAACAGGATGGCATGCCAGGCATGGGCAAGGGCATGATGGACAGCGACTGACACGCGCTCTGTCTCCGCCAATCGGCCTGTCGGAGATTGGCGGAGAAGACATAATCACAGATTGGAAGAAACAATGATGAACGAATATGGCATGGGCTTCGGCATGGGTTTCGGCTGGCTCTGGATGATCGTCATCCTTGTGTTGGTGAGCCTGGCAATTGCAGCACTCGTGAAATACTTGCGCAAATAAAATGAAGGGTGAACCCATGGATTACACAATTAACCGCCTGATCGCCGATACAGATTTTGAAACGGTTGACGGCCGCACCCGTGCGGCTCTGGCAGCGCACGGATTTGGCGTTCTGACCGAGATCGATGTCAAGGCGACGATGAAGAAGAAGCTGGCTGTGGACATGCCGCCATACCGCATCCTCGGAGCCTGCAATCCGAAGATGGCGCATCAGGCCATCGGTATCGAGCCGCGCGTTGGCGCGATGCTTCCCTGCAACGTGATCCTGCGTGAGGTGGATGGCGGGGTGGAGGTCAGTGCGATTGACCCGGTTGCCTCGATGCAGGCGATCGACAATACCGAATTGATTGGTGTGGCAAGCCAGGTACGGGACCTCCTGGCGAAGGCCGTTGCCGCGATCTGAGCGGACTCACTGCTGCATTTTGCGCTTGACCTTCCAGCGTTGGGAAGGAGCAATTCGAACGTGAAGGCCTGTGCATCGGCCTTCACGCGGCGCAGACCGCGAAAGGAGAACGCCATGTCCACTGTCGATCCGCACTTAGGCCACAGTCATTCGAACCCCGAAATGGACCAGGGCAACACGGGGCCTGGACACGGCGCCGGGCCGACGGCCGTCGACCCGGTCTGCGGCATGACCGTGACCCTGAAGCCCGAGACGCGCTCCGAGACGTTCGACGGCAAGTCCTTCCACTTCTGCTCGGGCAAGTGCCAGACGAAGTTCCAGGCAGACCCTTGGTTTTATGCCTCCGGCCGGGCTGCCGGGCGCAAGAAGTCCGCCCCCCCCAATGTCCAGTATACCTGCCCGATGCACCCCGAGATCGTCCGCGACGCGCCTGGCGCCTGCCCGATCTGCGGCATGGCGCTGGAGCCGATGCTGCCCTCCGGCGGGCCCAGCGAAGAACTGACCGACTTCACACGACGGATGTGGATCTCCGTCGCGGCAGCTGTCCCCCTCGTTGTTCTGACAATGGGCGAACTGGTCGCCCTGCCGGTCCGCGACTGGATCGGGCATCAGGTAGCCAGCTACGTGGAGTTCGTGCTGGCGACACCGGTCATCCTCTGGGTTGCCTTGCCGTTCTTCAAGCGCGGCTGGGACTCGGTTGTAAACCGCTCACCCAACATGTGGACGCTGATCAGCCTCGGCGTGGCGGCGGCTTATCTTTATTCCCTGGTCGCGACCTTTATGCCGGGCGTCTTTCCGGATGCCTACCGGATGGGCCACGGCGTTGGCACTTACTACGAGGCGGCGGTGGTGATTGTGGCACTGGTCTTCGTGGGTCAGGTATTGGAACTGCGGGCGCGAGAACGCACGGGTGACGCGATCCGGGCCCTGCTTGACCTCGCCCCCAAGACCGCGCGGCGTATTCTGCCTGATGGGACGGAATATGACGCACCGCTGGAAAACATCATGGAGGGCGACCGGCTGCGCGTGCGCCCCGGTGATGCAGTGCCGGTGGACGGCATCGTTATCGAAGGGCGGTCGAGCCTGGACGAAAGCATGCTGACCGGCGAGTCCATGCCGGTCGAAAAGGCCCCCGGCGATGCGGTGACCGGGGCCACGATCAACAAGAACGGCTCACTGGTGATCGAGGCGGGCAAGGTTGGTGCCGATACGGTACTGGCTCAGATCGTGGCGATGGTATCGAACGCGCGACGTTCGCGTGCGCCTATCCAGGGGTTGGCAGACCGGGTGTCGGCGGTATTCGTACCAACGGTCGTGGCCGTCGCCATTGTCGCGTTCGTCGTCTGGCTCGCCTTCGGGCCCGAACCCGCTCTGGTCTTCGCCATCGCCTCCGCCGTGTCGGTGCTGATTATCGCCTGCCCCTGCGCGCTTGGCCTTGCGACTCCCATATCCATTACCACAGCGGCGGGGCGGGGCGCGCAGGCGGGTGTGCTGATCAAGGATGCCGAGGCGTTGGAACGGATGGCTGGCGTTGATACCCTGATCGTCGACAAGACCGGCACCTTGACCACGGGAAAGCCGAAGCTGACCGATACCTTGGTGCTGGGTGATAGAGCCGAGGCCGAACTGCTGTCGCTAGCCGCAGCACTCGAGCGCGGCTCAGAACATCCGTTGGCTGAGGCGATCGTCGAGGGGGCCGAGGCACAGGGCGCTGCACGTCAGGAGGCGACGGAATTCGAGGCTATCACCGGAAAAGGCGTGCGTGCCAAGATCGGCGGCCGGGCCGTCGCGCTCGGTAATGCGTCGATGATGCGAGAGATGGGACTGGATACGGCACAGGCTGAGGCAAAGGCCGATACTCTGCGCGCTGAAGGCAAAACAGCAATGTTCATTGCGGTAGACGGCGCACTGGCGGGAATCGTGGCGGTGTCCGACCCGATCAAGGACAGCACGGCGCAGGCAATCCGTGAACTGCATGCCCAAGGTCTGCGCGTCATCATGGCGACCGGCGACAACGAGCGCACGGCACGGGCGGTTGCTGGAAGACTTGGCATCGACGAAGTGCGCGCGGGCGTTCTGCCCGAGGCCAAGAAGGATCTGATCGACCAGCTGCGCAAGGATGGTCACAAGATCGCCATGGCCGGCGACGGGGTGAACGATGCGCCCGCACTGGCCGCCGCCGATGTCGGCATCGCCATGGGCACGGGGGCGGATGTGGCAATGGAAAGTGCTGGCATCACACTCTTGGGCGGTGATCTGATGGGGATCGTGCGGGCGCGCAAGTTGGCCCGCGCAACACTGCGCAATATCAAGCAAAACCTGTTCTTGGCCTTCGTCTATAACGCATTGGGCGTGCCAATCGCCGCGGGGTTGCTTTATCCCGTCACCGGGCTTCTCCTGTCGCCGATGATCGCGGCAGCGGCGATGAGCCTTTCCTCCGTCTCGGTCATCACCAACGCGCTGCGGCTGCGGCGGGTCGCACTTTGATGATGTTCCAGAACCAATAGCTGTCTGAAGGAAAAGGCCAGTTGGCGCGGCCGTTCCCCGCCCGCGCCGTTTTGCGTCAGGTCACATCCTCATAGGCAAACGACGACATCATGCCACTCGCCATGTGGTAGAGGTGATGACAGTGAAACGCCCATGAGTTCGCTGGATTATTTGCATCCACAGCAAAACGCACGGACTGCATGGGCGGCACGAGAACCGTATCGCGCATGGCGCCGTTGAATGGCGTGCCGTTGATCCCAGTCACCTGGAAGTGGTGCCCGTGAAGATGCATGGGATGAGCCATCATCGACATGTTCATCATCTCGACTTCGATGCGCTCGCCCTTGCGTACCCTGATCGGCTCTCCGGCAATGCCCCAGCTGTAATCGGCCATGTTGCCGAAGAGATGCGCCATGAATGTCCGGTCCGGGGTTCGTGTGACAAGCGGTTCCGCCGCCAGCAGTCGGGCTTCAAGGTCAAGGCTCAGGACCGGCCCCGCGCCGTCACCGGCCGTCACGATCTTGGCAACCGTGGCACCCGGCGTGGCCAGAACGAGGCCCGTGCGTTCTGGCGTTCCCTCGCGCAAGGCCAGCACCGGAAAAGCGCCTCCCTCCTTCGGCACGGACACGCGGATGTCGGCACGCTGGCCCATGCTGAGCGGGAACTGGCGTCCGGACATCGGCACGATGGGCTGGCCATCGACGGCCACGAGCTCGCCTAGCAGGCTGCCGAGGTCGATGGTGAAGCCGGTGGAGGTGGCTCCGTTGATAATGCGGAGACGGATCCGGCCACCCTTCTCGACCTTCACCACCTCCGGATCATCAAGCGTCCGATCATTGGCAAGGAAAGCGTCATAGGCGATGTCGTTGAGGTCCATACCTCCCATCATCTTGCCGCCCATGTTGCCGCCCATGTTGCCGCCTGACATCCTCATGCCGTTCATGCCGCCGTTGCCCTGCATCATGGCGCCGTGATCCATGTCTTGCATCATCATGCCGCCATGACTGGCGGAACCGCTCTTGAGCTTGGCCAGCAGTTCCGCTGCGGGCGTGAACGAGAAGTCATGCAGCAGCACGACGATTTCCTGTTCATCCGCCGATTGCTCGGCCGGCCGGCGCACGATCAGCGGTGCGGCGAGGAGTGCCTGCTCCTGCAGGGTATGGGCATGCATCCAGTGGGTTCCGCCGGGGCCCACGGGGAACCTGTAGCTCCGCTGTTCACCCGCCTTGAGGAGCGGCATCGGCATGTCCGGCACGCCGTCGAACTGGTTGGGCGGCGTGAGCCCATGCCAGTGGATCATCGTCTCCTCAGCAAGACGGTTGTCGAGGGTGACGTCGAACGTCTCGCCAGCGTTGAAGGTGAGGCCTGGCTTGCCATCGGAGCCGGTGAGGCCAAAGACCTTGGCGGCCCGGCCGTTTACCTCGATGTTGCGGCTGTCGACCGTCAGGATACGTGGCGCGGCGGCCCGAGCGGACGAGGTGGAGCGGCCGGCGATGCCAAGGGCAGCGGCGCAAGCGGTGCCGCACAGAAGTGTTCTGCGGTTCATATCGGATACTTTCGTTGAGCGCACTCCAGATGGCGCGCGTGGGATCAGATCAGGGACGGGAGAGAAGGCCGGGACCGCGTCAGGCGCGCGGAGGCTCAAGCGGCGGCGCAAGCGCCAGACCATCGACCCGCAGGGCGTCCGGGGCCCGGAAGCTCATGCGCTGCCCCACCGCAACAGCTTCAGGGGTCACGATGCTTGTGAACGCCATGCACCCGGTCATGGAGCACAGCCCCATCATGGCGCAGGGTAAGCGATGATGGGCGGCTCCACGGTTGCCCGCATGGTGAGCGGCCGCACCATCATGGGCTTCCATCACCATGGCTTGGGACGCCGGGGCACAGTGCTCAGCACCT
>CAIYXE010000337.1 GCA_903930095.1 uncultured Hyphomicrobiales bacterium | reverse complement strand
CTCCCACCCTATAAGCGAAACGTCAATACAGTTTTCCAGGATTATGCCCTCTTCCCGCATATGACTGTTGGCGAAAACGTTGCCTATGGCCTCATGATCAAGGGCGTGGGCCGCGCTGAGCGCGATGCGAAAGCGCTCGAAACCCTCGCCATGGTAAAACTCAAAGGCTTCGAACAGCGTCGCCCCTCTCAGCTTTCCGGCGGGCAACGCCAGCGTGTTGCATTGGCTCGCGCCCTCGTAAACCAGCCTAAGGTGCTGTTGCTCGACGAACCACTGGGCGCGCTTGATCTCAAGCTTCGTGAACAGATGCAGGAAGAGCTGAAAGCCTTGCAGAAGCAGCTTGGCATCACATTTGTCTTTGTAACGCATGATCAGGGCGAGGCCCTGTCCATGGCGAACCGCGTCGCCATCTTCAATGACGGCAAGATCGTTCAGGAGGGCACGCCGACTGACGTGTACGAACGGCCGCGATCAAAATTTGTAGCGGATTTCGTTGGTTCTTCCAATCTCCTGCCCCCGAGTTTTGCCTTGGCTCATGGTGGAACCAAAGCGTGGACAAGCCTGAGACCAGAGAAAATCAGGCTCCTCGCTCCAGGTGAAACCGTAGGCGACAATCAGCGCACCGTTTCGGGCCACATCTTGTCCGTTCAGTACCAAGGGGCAGTCACGCGCATTTCAATCGACGTTGAGGGTACGCGCATCGCAGCCGTTGTTCCCGCACTTACCACACCCATCAAGGAGGGCGATGTGGTCGTCCTCGCATGGGCCACTGATAGCCTTGTTGCAATGGAAGCGGCATGAGTTCCGCCGTCAGTGTTCCCCCGCGGGGCGGGATGGCGGATTTCTTCTACCGTCATTCCGGCATTCTCACGCTGGTGCTTCTGCTGCCACCGCTCCTGTGGATCGGAATTGTCTATCTTGGTTCGCTTTTCGCGCTGCTCCTCCAGAGCTTCTACTCACTCGATGAGTTCTCGGGGCTCATCGTCCATGAACTCACTTTTTCGACTTACAAGCAGCTTTTCACATCGACCAACCTGACCATCATACTGCGAACCGTTGTCATGGCGGCGGCGGTAACAATCTTCAGCGCGATCGTTGCGTTTCCCATCGCATACTATGCGGCACGCTATGCCCGAGGCGGCTGGAAGGCTTTGTTCTACCTCGCGGTCATGATGCCCCTTTGGTCGAGCTATCTCGTCAAGGTCTATGCTTGGAAGCTCATCCTTGCCAAGGAGGGGATCATCACTTGGGTGGCAGACAAGCTGCATCTGGGCTGGTTGCTCGACGCCCTGCTCGCGATCCCCGTCATTGGCGGATCGTCCCTTTCCTTCAGTTATATCGGCACATTCCTCGTCTTTGTGTATATTTGGCTGCCATACATGATCCTTCCCACGCAGGCGGCGCTGGAACGGGTGCCCAAGAACTTCATCGAGGCGTCCGCTGATCTTGGCGCTCATCCCCGCCAGACGTTCTCGACGGTGATTTTTCCGCTGGCTCTGCCGGGTATCATCGCGGGTTCGATCTTCACTTTTTCACTGACCTTGGGCGACTACATCATCCCGCAGATCGTCGGCAACTCGCGGCCCTTCATCGGTACGACGGTTTACGCCTTGCAGGGCACCGCGGGTGACATACCCTTAGCGGCAGCCTTCACCGTTGTTCCAGTCATCATCATGGGCATATACCTGATCGTTGCGCGGCGCATGGGAGCCTTCGATGCGCTCTGAACCTCCAGCCTCTCTCGCCTTGAAAATGGCGGCCATTGGCGGACTGCTGTTCCTGCATCTGCCGCTGGCGCTCATCTTCCTCTATGCCTTCACCACTGAAGAAAAGAGCTTCCAGTTCCCTCCGCCTGGCCTGACGTTGAAGTGGTTCTCCGTTGTCTGGAATGAACGTCCTGACATCTGGGGCCCGCTCTGGCTATCGGTGAAGGTGGCGATCTTGGCAACATTGATCGCACTGGTTTTGGGAACACTCGCCGCCGCTGCGCTCTGGCGGTCGCGGTTCTTCGGCAAGGATTCAATTTCCCTTCTGTTCATCCTGCCCATCGCGCTGCCTGGCATCATCACCGGCATTGCATTGCGGTCGGCCTTCGACATCATGTCGGTACCATTCTCGACATGGACCATCGTGCTTGGGCATGCCACCTTTTGCATCGTGGTCGTCTACAACAATGCATTGGCCCGGTTTCGACGGCTGTCCGGCAGCATGATCGAGGCCTCGATGGATCTCGGCGCCAATGGACCCCAAACCTTCCGCCATGTGATCCTGCCCCAGATCGGTTCGGCACTTCTCGCAGGCAGCATGCTGGCCTTCGCCCTGTCCTTCGATGAGGTCATCGTCACCACCTTCACCGCAGGCCAGCAAACCACGCTGCCAATCTGGATGCTGAATGAACTGATACGCCCGCGCCAAAGACCAGTCACCAACGTCGTGGCCCTGATCGTCATAGCGGTGACCTTCCTGCCAATCCTCGCCGCCTATTACCTGACGCGGGAGGGTGAACACACAGGCGGCTCAGGGAAATAGACTATCCCGGCTCATTCACTGCCAGCTTGGCGAAGTTTTCAAAGAACTGCGCAGAGAGCTGCTTGGCCGTCGGCTCAATGAAGCGCTGCGCAAGGCTCGCAATTTTGCCCGTCACCTGGGCGTCCACGTCATAGGTCAGCCGTGTTCCCTCGGGAACATCTTCGAGGCGCACATTGGCGCCTCCCACGGCGCCTCCCATCATCGACTTTCCTTCGCCAGAAATGCGATAGCCGTTCGGCGGGTCCAGGTCGGAGAGTGTCACGGCGCCCTTGAAGCTGGCCTTCACCGGGCCCATCTTCACTGTCACCGTCGCCTCCATCTCCGTGTCGGACTTCTTGATGATCTCCTCACATCCGGGGATGCACTGACGGAGCAATTCGGGGTCGTTCAGAGCCTCCCATACCTTTATGCGCGGTACAGGGATGATAACCTCATCCGACAGCTTCATGTGATCTTCCTCCCATTCGTCACCCGATTATGCCGGGATATCGCCGCGCTTCCAGTATTCCTTCGTTGTAACCCGGAAGTCGTCAAAACGGTTTTCGGCAATTGCTGACCGGATGCCCTGCATAAGTGATTGATAATAAGCTATGTTCGCCCAAGACAGCAGCATCATGCCAAGCAACTCACCAGAACGGATGAGGTGGTGCAGATAGGCTCGCGAGTATTTTGAAAGGGCCGGGCAAGGATGCTCCGGATCCAGCGGACGCGGATCATCGGCG
>CAIYXE010000336.1 GCA_903930095.1 uncultured Hyphomicrobiales bacterium | reverse complement strand
GCAGAAGCACTGGATCTTGTTGAAATAGGCGCCGGCCTGAACCGGTGTCACGTTGAACACCGCCGTGCCGGTGACCGGCTGGTCGGAAATGTTGGTGGCCTTGTAATAGGCCATGTTCTGCTCTCCCACCTTCACCGTCATCGATGTCTGGACGGCGTGGAAGGACCAGGCGAGATTTCCGGAGGTGTTGGCGTCGAAGCGGACGGAGATGATGCTGTCTGTGGCGCGTTCGGGTGCCGCTTCGGCGCGCTGCGTCGTGCCACCGAAGCCCGTGACCTGGCAGAACAGGCGATAGAGCGGCACGGCGGCGTAGGACAGGCCGACCATGCCTGCGGCAACGCCACCCGCGATGATGGCGACACGAAGATTCTTGGCGGGGTTTGGCTGGCGCATCAATATGACCTCTGCGCCACGTTGCCGCCCAGATGCACCAGCGTGGTAACGAAAAACAGCACCACGAGTGCGGCGAGGATCAAGGCCACGGCAATCGCCCGCTTGCGGCGGCGGGCCATATCCTCAGGGCCGAAGGGGGTGTTGGTCATGATCTCATTCATCCGAGAACCGGCGCGAAGAGCGGCATGCCCAGCGCACGCTCCAGCAGGATCAGCGCGAAGACGACGAACAGCCACAGGGTGGAAAATCCGAACAGCTTCTTGCAGGCGGCCTCTGCCTCCGCTCCCTCGCGGATGCGATAGACCTGGACAGCGTGCCAGATGAACATGACGCCGAGCCCGGCATTGGCGAGGGTGTAGAACCAGCCCACCGTGCCCGTGAGCGCGGGAAGCAGCGTCACGGGAACAAGGATCAGCGTGTAGATCAGGATCTGGCGGCGCGTCTCGTCCGCGCCCGCCACAACCGGCAGCATGGGAACGCCGGCATTCGAATAGTCGGCGTTGATCTTCTTCCACAGGGCCAGCGCCCAGAAATGCGGCGGTGTCCACACAAAGATGATCATGAACAGCGCGATGGCCCCGAGGTCGATGGAGCCCGTCACCGACGCCCAGCCCACCATCGGCGGGAAGGCGCCGGCTGCACCCCCGATCACGATGTTCTGCGGGGTCAGCCGCTTCAGCCACATGGTGTAGACTGCGATGTAGAAGAAAATCGTGAAGGCCAGCAGCGCGCCCGCCAGATAGTTGACGAGCAGGCCGAGCACGAGGACGGATCCCACGGCCAGCGTCATGCCGAAGCCCAGCGCCTCCTGCGGGGTGATGGCGCCCTTGGGCACCGGACGCCGCGCGGTGCGCTTCATCACCGCATCGATGTCGGCGTCATACCACATGTTGAGGGCGCCAGCGGCGCCAGCACCCACGGCGATGGCCAGCAGCGCCACGAAGCCCAGCCACGGATGGATCGTGCCAGGCGCCGCGATCAGCCCGGCAAAGGCCGTGAAGATGACGAGCGACATCACGCGCGGCTTCAGCAGCGCGAAATAGTCCCCAACGCTGCCCTGGCCGCCTTCCGAGGTGGCCGGGACGTCTGCGATATGGGCGTTAATGTCGCTCATCGTGCTTGCGCTACTTGATCACCGGCAGGGTGTTGAACTGGTGGAACGGCGGGGGAGAGGACAGCGTCCACTCCAGCGTCGTTGCACCCGCACCCCACGGATTGTCCGCCGCCTGCACCTTGCGGGCATAGGCCTGGAACACGCCGAACAGGAAGATCAGCACGCCCACGGCGGAGAGGTAGGAGCCGTAGGAGGAGATCTGGTTCCACCCGGCATAGACCTCCGGATAGTCGATGTAGCGGCGGGGCATGCCGGCAAGCCCCAGGAAGTGCTGCGGGAAGAACACCATGTTCACGCCCACGAAGGTGACCCAGAAATGCAGGTGGGCGATCTTTTCGGAATACATGTAGCCGGTGATCTTCGGGAACCAGAAATACCAGCCCGCGAAGATGGCGAAGACGGCGCCAAGCGACAGCACGTAGTGGAAGTGGGCCACCACGTAATAGGTGTCGTGCAGCGCGCGGTCCACGCCGGCATTGGCCAGCACCACGCCCGTGACGCCGCCAACCGTGAACAGGAAGATGAAGCCCATCGCCCATATCATCGGCGCCTTGAACTCGATGGAACCGCCCCACATAGTGGCAATCCACGAGAAGATCTTCACACCCGTGGGCACCGCAATGATCATCGTGGCGGCCACGAAATAGGCCTGCGTGTCCGCATCCATGCCGACGGTATACATGTGGTGCGCCCACACGATGAAGCCGACGACGCCGATCGCCACCATGGCGTAGGCCATGCCGAGATAGCCGAACACCGGCTTCTTCGAGAAGGTCGCCACGATGTGCGAGATGATGCCGAAGCCCGGAAGAATAAGGATGTAGACTTCCGGATGGCCGAAGAACCAGAACAGGTGCTGGAACAGGATCGGGTCACCACCAGCAGACGGCACGAAGAAGGCAGTGCCGAAGTTCCGGTCCGTCAGCAGCATGGTGATGGCGCCAGCCAGAACCGGAAGCGACAGCAGCAGCAGGAAAACGGTGACCAGCACCGCCCACACGAACAGCGGCATCTTGTGCAGCGTCATGCCGGGCGCACGCATGTTGAAAATGGTGGTGATGAAGTTGATGGCGCCGAGGATCGAGGAGGCACCCGCGATGTGCAGCGCCAGGATGGCGAAGTCCATCGCAGGGCCTGGCTGGCCGGTCGTCGACAGCGGCGGATAGATCGTCCAGCCGCCACCCACACCATAAGCACCCGCCGGACCCTCGACGAACATCGAGATCAGCAGCAGACCGAGGGCGGGCGGAAGCAGCCAGAAGGAAATATTGTTCATGCGCGGGAAGGCCATGTCGGGCGCGCCGATCATCAGCGGCACGAACCAGTTGCCGAAGCCGCCGATCATCGCCGGCATGACCATGAAGAAGATCATCAGCAGGCCGTGCGCGGTCACGAACACATTGTACATGTGCTTGCCCGCATCGAGGGCCGCGTCTTCCGGCATGCCATAGACCATGGAGGCGAGACCGGAGAAATACTGGATGCCCGGTTGCGCCAGCTCCATGCGCATGATGATCGACAGGATGCCGCCGACGACGCCGGCAAAGATGGCGAACCACAGATACATCGTGCCGATGTCCTTGTGGTTGGTGGAATAGACGTAGCGCTTCCAGCCGGTCGGATGGCCGTGGTCGTCGTGAGCAGTCGTTGCGTATGCCATTCTAATCTGCCTCTTCCCCAATTACTTCTGCGCCAGCTGGGCCCTGGCCTCAAGCTTGGCGGTCATGAACTTGTGCGCCTCATCGGCGCCGGCGGTCTGCGCCTTCTGGGCCCAGGCATCATAGTCAGCCTGTTCGAGCACGATCACCTCAATGGGCATGTAAGCGTGGTCCTTGCCGCAGAGCTCCGAGCACTGACCGAAGAACACGCCGGTGCGCGACGCCTTGAACCAGTCCTCGTTGAGGCGCCCCGGAATGGCGTCGATCTTCATGCCGAAGGACGGAATAGTCCAGGCGTGAATGATGCCATCAGGATCCGAGGTGATGATCAGCTTTACCGTCTTGTTGACCGGCACATAGACCGGCGCGTCGGTCTTGAGCAGGTAAGGCACATTGGCAGCCTTGGCCTTCTCCATGTCGCGGGCATTCTCGTCCAGCGAGGCGGTGAAGGTGACCTTGGCCGAACCGTCATCGTTCAGGCCGAGGTCGGGATATTCATAGGTCCAGTTCCACCCCGGGTTGCCGATGACCTTGATCGTCATGTCGGCGGCCGGAATGTCACGCTGCAGATAGAGCAGCCGGAAGGACGGAATGGCGATCACCACCAGGATCAGGATGGGGATGACCGTCCACAGAACCTCGATCGTTGTGTTGTGGGTGGTACGTGAGGGAACCGGGTTCGCACGGGCGTTGAACTTCACCATCACATAGATCATCAGCGCCAGCACGAAGAGCGTGATCACCGTGATGATCGGCAGCAGCAAGCCATTGTGAAACCAGTGGATTCCCTCCATGGAGGGAGACACGGCCTCTTGCAGGCCCATTTGCCAGGGCTTGGCATAGCCTTCAATGGCCCAGGCCTCTGAAATGCCCGCCACGCCGGCAAAAAGGCCGAGCAACGCGGTCAACGTGCTGCGAAACTTCATCGTTACCCTCTCTCTTCATGGCCCTGCGAAGGACGCGCAAGGCGGCGGGTCGGCCCTGTCGGTGCGCCCACCCTCCATGTGGCGATTGTGAACCACATTCGGAGGCCTGCCGCAACGTGGGCAGGCGCGGCAAAACGTCATTGCGCAGGCGGTCTTGAAGGCAACCGGAATTCCGCCCCAATTGCTCTCGAAACGTCGCGTCCGGGTGGCGGATTTCGCCGGAAAACTGGGTTGTCTTGACCCGCTGCCGGGGCTAAACCCGCCCGATTGAGAACCAGAAGGTCATCATACGTGCGAATCAACATGAAGCTGGGCCGCCTGCTCGCCCTTTCGTCCCTCGCTCTCGCGTTCAGCCTGTCGCTGGCCGATATGCCGTCAGCCCAGGAAAGCCAACAGGCCCCGGCCCAGTTCGGCCCGCGCGCCAACAAGCAGCAGCAGCAGCAGCAGCAGGGCCAGACGGGCCAGGCCCAGCCGGCGCCGAAGGTGGACCTCATTGCCGAGAACGGCAAATGGAAGGTCCAGTGCGAAACGCCGCCAGCGCCCGAGGGCCAGAAGGCGATCCGCCAGTGCGGCATGATCCAGTCGACCCAGAGCGAGAAAAATCCCAAGGCGAGCCTCACCCTGGTCCTCGTGAAGACCGATACTGCCGAAAAGTCGATCATCAACATGCGGGTCATCGCGCCCATCGGCGTGTTCCTGCCGACAGGCGTTGCCCTTGAGATCGATGGCGAGGCCGTGGGCCGCGTTCCTTTCACGCGCTGCATGCCGCAGGTCTGCATGGCTTTCGCCGAAGCCTCGCCCGAGACGCTGGCAAAGCTCAAGAAGGGCAAGGAAGCCAATTTCATCATCTACGAGGCGCCCGGCATCGGCCTGCCCATGAAGCTTTCGCTCAGCGGCTTCACCGCCTCGCTCGAAGCGCTCCAGAGCAACTGACGCCGTTCCGGCGGCAATCTTTCAAGGGGCCGCCCCGGCAGGGGCGGCCCTTTTTTCATGGCGCTGGCAGAAGCAGGAGCACTCACCTATCTTGTCAGGAACACCAATCCCCAAGACAAGGTGATCCCGCATGACGCCGAGCCCGACCGCGCCCCTTCTCGAGACTGCCGACTTCAGCCGCGCCGAGGCCGAAGCCGTGCTCGCCGCCACGCTGAAGGGCGCCGAGGACGGCGAGCTATTTCTGGAAAAACGGCAAACGGAGAGCCTTGTCTGGGACGACGGCAAGCTGAAGTCCGCGAGCTTCGACGAATCCCAGGGGTTTGGCCTGCGGGCCGTCATGGGCGAAACCGCGGCCTATGCCCATGCGACCGATCTCTCGATGGCTGCCCTGAAGCGCGCGGCAGAGGTCTGCCGCACGGTCGCCACCGGATCGAGCGTGGTTCATGCCGTCTCGCCCGAGCGCACCAACCGCAAGCTCTATGCGGACACGAACCCGGCCGATGCCATGGGCTTCTCGGAAAAGATCGCCCTGCTCCAGAAGGCCGACGCCTATGCCCGCGGGCTCGACCCGCGCGTGAGGCAGGTTTCCGTTTCCATGGCGGCAGACTGGCAGGCAGTCGAGATCCTGAGGGCCGACGGCGCAAGCTACCGCGACGTGCGCCCGCTCGTGCGTTTCAACATCTCGATCGTCTCTTCCGACGGCAAGGAACAGGGCCAGGGCAGCCACGGCCTGGGCGGGCGGGGCGAGCCGCTGTCCTACTTCACCGAGGAGATGTGGATGGCCGCCGCCCGGGAGGCGCTGCGCCAGAGCCTCGTTTCACTCGAGGCACGCCCGGCGCCTGCCGGCGAGATGGACGTGCTGCTTGGCCCCGGCTGGCCCGGCATCCTGCTGCATGAAGCCGTAGGCCATGGCCTCGAGGGCGACTTCCACCGCAAAAAGACATCGGTGTTCAGCGGCATGATTGGCAGCCGGGTCGCGGCTCCCGGCGTTACCATCGTCGATGATGGCACCATCCCCGACCGGCGCGGCTCGATCACCATCGATGACGAGGGCACCCCCTCGCGGTCGACCACCCTGATCGAGGACGGCATCCTCGTGGGCCTGATGCAGGACCGGATGAATGCCCGCCTCATGGGTGTGACCCCCACCGGCAACGGCCGCCGCCAGTCGCATGCCCACGCGCCCATGCCACGCATGACCAACACCTACATGCTCGCGGGCGACCGGCACCCGGAGGAGATCCAGCGCTCGATCAAGCGCGGCCTCTTCGCCAAGTCCTTCGGCGGTGGCCAGGTCGACATCACCTCGGGCAAGTTCGTGTTCTCCTGCACCGAGGCCTATCTCATCGAGGATGGCAAGATCACCATGCCGGTGAAGGGTGCAACCCTCATCGGCGCGGGGGCAGATGCCCTGACCCGCATTTCCATGGTCGGCAACGACATGGCGCTCGACCCTGGCATTGGCACATGCGGCAAACAGGGGCAGGGCGTGCCGGTGGGCGTGGGCCAGCCCTCGCTCCGCATCGACCGGCTGACCGTGGGCGGTACCGCCGCATGACGCCATGAGGCCAGACGCCGTCATCTTCGACATGGACGACGTGCTCTGCCGCTACGACCTTGGGCGGCGGCTCCGGGCGCTGTCGCGCCTCACGGGCAAGACGCCGCGCGACATCCGCGCCGCGATCTGGGATTCGGGCTTCGAGGACGCAGCGGATACAGGCGGCTACCCTGACCCCGACCATTACCTGAGCGAGTTCGGCCGCCGCATCGGCCACGATCTCTCGCGGGCGGACTGGGTGGCGGCCAGGCGGGAGTCCATGCAGCCATGGCCCGACATGCTGGCGCTGGCAGCAAGGGTCGGCGAACAGGCGCGGATCGCCATCTTCACCAACAACGGGCCTCTCACCAAGGCGGCGCTGGCTGACCTGTTCCCGGAGGTGACGGCGGTGTTCGGCGAGCAATACTATTCCTTCGAGTTCGGCACCAAAAAGCCGGATCCCGCAAGCTATACGAGACTGATGGAACGCATGGATCTCGATCCGCAGCGCTGCTGGTTCATCGACGACAAGCGATCCAACGTGACGGGAGCACGCATCGCCGGCATCGCGGGCCACCACTTCAGAAGCCACGAACAGCTCCTGCCCGAACTGCAGGGCCTCGGGTTCACCCTGTGAGCAGCGCGCAAGGGGAACGGCGCGCGCCCTTCGTGGTGGGCTCCACCATGCGCCATGTGGTGGTGATGACGCTCACCGGGGCCGTGGGCCTCATGGCGCTGTTCGCGGTCGACCTCGTCGACCTGTTCTTCCTCTCCATGCTGAACCAGACGGCGGTGACGGCGGCCATCGGCTATGCCGGAACCGTCGTCTTCACCAACCTCTCGGTGGCGATCGGCTCAGGCATCGCCGCTGCGGCACTGGTTGCGCGCAACGTCGGCGCGGGCGACATGAACCGCGCGCGCCAGTATGCGACGAGCGCGCTCATGTTCTCGCTCGCCGTCTCGGCGGTGATCACCATTGCCATCAATCTCGGCTCGGGCGGGTTCCTCGCGCTGCTTGGCGCATCAGGTGAGGCAAAGCGCCTGGCCCAGCTCTTCATCTGGACGATGACGCCGGGCTATATCCTGATCTCCGGCGCCATTTGCTGCTCCTTCATCCTGCGCGGGCTGGGAGATGCGCGCCGCGCCATGTACATCACGCTCTCGGCGGCCATCGTCACGGCCTGCATGGACCCCATCTTCATCTTCTGGCTGGGCTGGGGCATCCAGGGTGCGGCCGCGGCGACGGTGGTGGGCTATGCCGTGTCCTTCGGCATCGGCCTGCACGGCGTCGTCCGGGTGCACCGCTTCCTCAACCCGATGCGGCTTCCGGGACTGAGGCGCGATTTGCCGGCATTATGGGCCATCGCCTTCCCCGCGATCCTCACCCAGCTCGCCACCCCTTTCGCCAATGCCTACATGACGCATGAGATTGCACCCTTCGGCGACGAGGCGGTGGCGGGCTTC
>CAIYXE010000335.1 GCA_903930095.1 uncultured Hyphomicrobiales bacterium | reverse complement strand
CGCACACATCCGCAATTTCTCCATCATCGCCCACATCGACCACGGCAAGTCGACGCTGGCCGACCGGTTGATCCAGCTCTGCGGGGCTGTTTCTGACCGCGAAATGGTGGACCAGATCCTTGATTCGATGGACATCGAGCGTGAGCGCGGCATCACCATCAAGGCCAACACCGTCCGTCTCGACTACACGGCGCAGAACGGCGAAAAATACGTGCTGAACCTCATCGACACGCCGGGCCACGTGGACTTCGCCTATGAAGTCTCCCGCTCGCTGGCCGCCTGCGAGGGTTCCCTCCTCGTGGTTGATGCCTCGCAGGGTGTCGAGGCGCAGACGCTGGCCAATGTCTACCAGGCGATCAACAACAACCACGAAATCGTGCCCGTCCTTAACAAGGTCGACCTCCCGGCGGCGGACGCCGACCGCGTGCGCCAGCAGATCGAGGACGTGATCGGAATCGACGCCTCGGACGCCATCCCGATATCCGCGAAGACGGGTATCGGCGTTCCGGACGTCCTCGAGGCGATCGTCCACCGCCTGCCGCCGCCGAAGGGCGATCGCAGCGCGCCCTTGAAGGCGCTGCTGGTCGACAGCTGGTACGACCCCTACCTCGGCGTCGTCGTGCTGGTGCGCATCGTCGACGGTGTGATGAAGAAGGGCATGAAGGTTCGCCTCATCTCCACCAATGCCGTCTACCAGCTGGAGCGCGTCGGCGTGTCGCGCCCGAAGAAGGAGACCGTGGACGAGCTGGGCCCCGGCGAGATCGGCTTCTTCACCGCCTCCATCAAGCAGGTCGCCGATACGCGTGTGGGTGACACCATCGTCGACGAAAAGAATATGACGGCCACCCAGCTGCCGGGCTTCCGCCCGGCGCAGTCAGTCGTGTTCGCGGGCTTCTTCCCCGTCGATGCCGCCCGCTTCGAGGACCTGCGCGAGGCCATGGGCAGGCTCCGCCTTAATGATGCGAGCTTCTCCTATGACATGGAAACCTCCGCCGCCCTTGGCTTCGGCTTCCGTTGTGGCTTCCTCGGGTTGTTGCATCTCGAGATCGTGCGTGAACGGATCGAGCGCGAGTTCAACGTCGACATCATCACCACGGCGCCCTCCGTCATATACAAGGTCAACCTGCGTGATGGCACGCATATCGACCTGCATAACCCGGCGGATCTGCCCGACCAGACGCTCATCGAAACGATCGAGGAGCCGTGGATCGAAGCCACCATCCTTGTTCCAGACGACTATCTGGGCTCCATCCTCAAGCTCTGCGAGGATCGGCGCGGCCGGCAGAAGCAGCTCACCTATGCGGGCTCGCGCGCCATGGTGGTCTATGAGCTGCCGCTGAACGAAGTGGTGTTCGATTTCTACGACCGCCTCAAGTCCGTTTCGCGCGGCTATGCCTCTTTCGACTACAAGATGACCGGTTACGAGGAGGGAGACCTCGTGCGCCTTGGCATCCTCGTCAATGCCGAGCCCGTGGATGCGCTGGCCATGATCGTGCACCGCGCCAGGGCCGAGCAGCGCGGCCGCGTGATGTGCGAGAAGTTGAAGGATCTCATCCCGCGCCACATGTTCCAGATCCCCATCCAGGCGGCGATCGGCGGCAAGATCGTGGCGCGCGAGACGCTGTCCGCGCTCCGCAAGGACGTGACAAGCAAGTGCTACGGCGGCGACATTAGCCGCAAGCGCAAGCTTCTGGACAAGCAGAAGGAAGGCAAGAAAAAGATGCGGCAGTTCGGCAAGGTCGAAATCCCGCAGGAGGCCTTCATCTCCGCCCTCAAGATGGACGAGAACTGAGGTACTGATCCACTTCCGCGCTGGACCGTAGTTTGGAATAATTCTAAACTGTTGATCTGGAACCATGGACTGACCCTTCGTGAAAAGCTTCTCCGAGCTCACCGAACAGGAACTCCTCGCCCTTGCCATATCGAGCGAGGACGACGATGCCCGTGCCTATGCGGGCTTTGCCCATTCGCTGATGGACACCTACCCGGCCTCGGCAAAGGTCTTCATGGAGATGGCGGAGGAGGAGCATGAGCACCGCCGCTGGCTGACCGATCTCTATGCCAGGAAGTTTGGCGACTACATCCCCCTGATCCGCCGCTCGGACATCAACGGTTTCGTGCGTCACAAGCCGGCCTGGACCATCGGCAAGATGAACATCGAGGAGATGCGCCAGCGCGCCGAGGTGATCGAGCTTGAGAACTACCGCTTCTACAAGCAGGCCGCCGAACGCTCGCAGGATCCGCAGGTGAAGAAACTCCTGCTGGACCTGGCCGAAGCCGAGAAGGGGCATGAGTCGATCGCGGTGAAGCTCGGCCTGACCCACCTGACGGCTGACGCCAAGATCGAGGAGGGCGAGGCCAAGCGCCGCTTGTTCCTGCTGCAGGTGATCCAGCCGGGCCTGGTGGGCCTCATGGATGGCTCCGTCTCCACGCTTGCCCCGCTCTTTGCCGCCGCCTTCGCCACCGGCAGCACCTGGGAAACCTTTCTCGTCGGCACTGCGGCGTCGGTTGGCGCCGGCATCTCCATGGGCCTCGCGGAGGGACTGTCGGATGACGGCAAGCTGACGGGCCGCGGCCATCCGCTGATTCGCGGGCTGGCCGCTGGTATCATGACCACGGTCGGCGGCATGGGCCACGCGCTGCCCTACCTCATCCCCGATTTCCAGCTCGCCACCTGGATCGCCATCATCGTCGTGTTCTTCGAACTCTGGGCCATCTCCTGGATCCGCTACAAGTACATGGATACTCCCTTCCTGAAGGCGGCCTTCCAGATCGCGGTGGGAGGCTTTCTGGTTTTCCTCACCGGCATGCTGATCGGCAGCGCGTGAGCCCCGATGAGGCGCGGTGTCCATATCATCCTCTACGCCTTCTTCGGCGCCGATGAGCAGCTGGACCGCGCGGCCATGCGCCGGCAGGTCGAGCTTTGCCTGAAGGCCGACATTGCAGGCATCGCCGCGCTGGGGCTGGCAACCGAGGTCTCCAAGCTCTCCTTCCGGGAGCGCTGCGAGGTCATGGACTGGGTCGCGGAGGACGTGAACGGAAGGGCGGCCCTTGGCTTCACCATATCCGGACAGTCGGTTGCCGAGCAGGTGGCCATGGTGCGCCACGCCGAGCGCGCCGGAGCCGGGTGGCTCGTGCTGCAGCCGCCGCAAGTGGGCAGCTATCCAGCGGCGGAATATCTCTCCTTCTTCAGCCGCGTGATGGGCGAGACTGGCCTTCCCTGCGCCATCCAGAACGCCCCGCAGTATCTCGGGCGCGGCCTGTCGGACGCAGATATCGGCGCGCTCCGCCGCCGGCATACCAATTTCTCGCTCATCAAGGCTGAGGCGGACGCGAGCGATGCGGCGCGGCTCAAGGCCATGGCGGGCAGCGACTTCATGGTCTTCAACGGCCGCGGCGGGCTTGACATGGTCTCATGTCTCGACGGTGGCTGCGACGGGTTCCTGCTGGCGCCGGACGTCGCCGACCTCAGCGCGCAGGTGATGCGACTCTACGATCAGGGCCAGAGGCAGGACGCGCTGGAACAGCACCAGGAACTGCTGCCCGCGATCACCTTCATCATGCGCTCGCTGGAGCATCTTGTCTGCTACGGAAAGCGCGTGTTCGCCGCGCGTGCCGGGCTTGAGGTCTTCGATCGCGCTCCCGCGCTCAGGCCTGAGCCGCACGATCTCGCGGCATGTGATGCGCTGGCACGAAGGTTCGGTCCCTTTCCCGCGGCTCAGGACGGGGCGAGGGTTCCGTAGGCCGCGCGGATGTCGCGTTCGGCGTCGTCGATGAGCTTGCTCATCGCCTCGGCAGCGCCCTTGGCGTCGCCGGCGCCGACGCAGGCGAGAATATTCGCATGAAGCGTCACCATCTCCTCCAGCGAGTGGCCGCGCAGCGCGCGGCCCCTGCGGCTGGCGTAGAAGCTTTCGCGCAGCGGCAGTGCCATGCCCTCGAACAGATAGGACAGAACGCGGTTGCCGCTGGCCAGCGCCAGCGCCTCGTGGAAGTCGGCGTCGGCCTGATGAAACCGGATTTCGGCCCCGTCTTCTCCGTCACGCAGTTCTGCCGCCGCAGCCGACATCCGCTCAAGTGCTGATTCGGCAGCGGTGATGCCGGCGCGGCTCGCCCGCTGCGCCGCCATGGTCACCGACTGGATCTCCAGCGAGCGCCGCACCTGGATGAGGTCGAACAGGCAGCGCGGGTCTGACTTGATGAGCGACGACAGGAACTCGCCGAACACCGAGCCGTCGGGCTGGCGCACGATCGCGCGCCGCCCGCGCCCCACATCCAGAAGGCCCCGGCCCGCCAGCATCTTCACCGCCTCGCGCACGGTGACGCGGCTGACGCCATAGCGTTCCGCCAGTTCGGCCTCGCTCACCAGCCGCATGCCGGGTGAGAGTTCGCTCAGCACATGCTCCGTCAGCTTGTCCGCGACGATCACGGAGGCGGGGCGGAGAGCAGTGTCAAGCGCATGCAGCATGGGCAAAACATATATGACAACTTTGCTGCGTGGCAACATGCTTTTGATCACTGTCTGCTTCGCACGCTTAGGCCACGGGAAACGGCTTTACACAGTTGTATGATTACTCTAGCCTTCTCCAAGCGCGGCATGCGCGCAGACCGGCAGCAAGCCGGCAAACAACCGAATCCTAGGGAGGATCTGATGATGCAGAGAGTTACGCGGATTGCCGCTCTGACGGCGGCTACGGTCGGGCTGTCGCTTGCCGCTGTTTCCGGCGCGGGCGCAAACGAGCCTACGGCGAAGTGGTGTTCCGGCGTCAAGATCGCGGCTTTCCCCGGCGGGCCGCAGGGCGGCGTGTTCGCCAACAACGTTTATAACGGCTTCCGCCAGGCAGAGGCGGATCTCGGGCCCGAAGTTACCTACTATTTCTCGGACTGGGATCCCAACAAGATGCTCCAGCAGATCCAGCAGGCTGTTGCCACTAAGGTGGACGGCATTGCCACCTATGGCTTTGCGGGCGAGCCGGCCACCGGCCCGATCGTCGAGCAGGCCTTCGCGCAGGGAACCATCTTCACCACCCTCAACACCTCTCTGCCTGAGAGCCAGAAGAAATTCTCCGCCAACGGCTTCGGCTATGTGGGCGCTCCCAACTACGCCGCAGGCTTTGCACTCGCCAGCGAGGCTGCCAAGCGTTCCAACCTGCAGGCTGGTGACAGCGTCTTCGTCTGGGGCCTGAAGGGCCAGGGCGGCGACCGCGGCCAGCGCACCGTGGGCGTGATCGAAGCCTTCGAAAAGGCCGGCGCCAAGGTCATCTACCAGGAGATCGATTCGGCCACGAATGCCGATCCCAACGCCGGCACGGCGACCTTCGTGGGCGTGATGGGCGCCAATCCGGGTGTCAAGATCGTGGTGACGGACCATGGCGGCCTGACCTCGAACGTCGGCGTCTACGCCAAGGCAGCCTCGCTTACGCCGGGCCAGGTCTATTTCGCCGGCTTCGACATGTCTCCCAACACCGCGCAGGCGGTGAAGGAAGGCTTCCAGAACCTGGTGATCGACCAGCAGCCCTTCCTCCAGGGCTACATCCCGATCCTCAACATCTGCCTCACCAAGAAGTTCGGGTTCTCGGGCCTCGACATCAACACTGCAGGCGCCTTCGTCGACTCGACGAATGTCGATGCGGTGGCGCCGCTCGCGGCCGTCGAAATCCGCTGATACGCGCCAGGCGGCCCCGGGTATCCGGGGCCGCCGCCATACACCTTCAAAACCACGAGGCAGCATGTCCCAGGCGAACAATGGCGCCGGCAGTGCCGCGCCAGTGATCGAGCTTCGCAACGTGTCGAAGACGTTCGGCGAGGTGCGGTCGCTTTCAGGCATCAATTTCGCGGTCTATCCCGGCGAGATCGTCGGCCTTCTGGGCGACAATGGCGCGGGCAAGTCCACGCTGGTCAAGACCGTGATGGGTTTCCACCGTCCCGATGCCGGGGGTGAGATCTTCTTCAAGGGCGCCCGCATCGACGACTGGTCGGTGGCGCGCGCCCGCGGCCTCGGCATCGAGACCGTCTACCAGGAACGCGCGCTGTGCGAGAAGCAGCCGATCTGGCGCAACATGTTCATGGGGCGCGAACTGCGCACCAAGTGGGGGCTTCTCGACGTCGAAAGGATGCGCGCGGAATCCGCGCGTCTGATGAGCGAGCATATGGGTTTCACCTCTGCTGCCGTGCACCCCGACAATGTGGTGACCACCATGTCGGGCGGCGAGAAGCAGGGCGTGGCCATCACGCGGGCACTCTACTTCGACGCCGAACTGGTGATCCTGGACGAGCCCACCATGGGCCTGTCCCTGACCGAGACGAAAAAGACGCTCGACTTCGTCAGCAACATCAAGAAGGCAGGAAAGTCGGCGATCTTCATCGACCACAACATCTTCCATGTCTACCCGGTGGTCGACCGGCTTTATGTGCTGGACCGCGGCAAGGTTGCCGGCGTCTATGACAAGACGCAGATCACCATGGAAGAACTGATCGACCGGCTTTACCGCGTGGCCCGCACGGGAACACTCAGCTGAGGGGACATCATGTCGACTGAAACCGCCAAGGCAAAACCGGCCGACAACCGCGTGGCTCCGCCCTCGTGGCTGCGCCGCTACGGCTCTCAGCTCGGCATCATCGGGGTCGGCCTGGCCATGTGGCTGGGCTTCGTGCTCGCGGCGCCCGCCGTGTTCACCAACGTCGACATCTACAAGGCCTTCGCACAGACAACGCCGCAGTTCGGCATCATCGCGCTGGCGCTGACCTTCGTCGTCATCACCGGTGAGATCGATCTTTCCTTTCCGTCCATCATGGCGCTGGGCACGGCGTCCTTCTGCCTGCTCGTCCAGGCGGGCGTGCCCTGGCCCATGGCGCTCACAGGTGCCTTCGTCGTTGGCGCCCTCTGCGGCTGGATCAACGGCACGCTGGTGGCGAGGCTCAACATTCCCTCGCTGGTCATCACCATCGGCACGTCGTTCCTGTTCCGGGGCCTCGAGCTCGTCCTGATGAACGGCACCGGCGTGCCGCTGACCGCGGACCAGTATCCCGCCCTCCATGCAATCTTCCGCGAACCCGTCTTCGGCGTTCCTGTCCAGACGCTGTGGATGATTGCGGTCGCAGTCGTGCTCTGGGTGCTGCTCAACCGCACGCGCTTCGGCGCCCATGTCTTCCTCGTCGGCGACAACCCGACGAGTGCGCGCCTGATGGGCGTGGACGTGGTGAGCGTCAAGACGCGGGCCTTCATGCTCGTCGGCGTGGTGGCCGTGCTGGCGGGCGTCATGACCTCTGTTTATGGCTACTACTTCTGGCCGACGCTGGGCGACGGCTTCCTGCTCAACACCATCGCGTCGGTCTTCCTCGGCGGCACCTCCGTGTTCGGCGGAACGGGCTCGATCGTTGGCTCCTTCGTGGCGTCCTACATCATCGGCGCGATCAATGCGGGCATCGTCTCGGCCGGCATCAACGCCTTCTACACGCAACTCTGCTTCGGCCTCGTCATCGTGCTGTCGGTGGTGCTGCAGACGGTGATCGAGCGCCGCATCCGCCGCCAGTCGCTTACCGGGCGCTGAGGGCGGGTGGCATGAAGATCACGGCCATCAAGAGTTTCGTGGTCAATGCGAAGCTCCGGAACTGGATATTCGTGCGGGTGGAGACGGACGTGCCCGGCCTCTATGGCCTGGGCGAGGCGACACTCGAGTTCCAGACGCGCGCAGTGGCGGGGGCCATCGACGACCTGGCGCTGCTCATCCGCGGCAATGACCCGCTCAACATCGAGCACCTCTGGCAGGTCATGTTCCGCCATCCGTTCTTCAAGGGCGGCATCGTAACCATGTCGGCGCTCTCCGGCATCGACCAGGCGCTGCATGACATCAAGGCGAAGCATCTGGGCATCCCGCTGTGGCAACTCCTCGGCGGCCTCTGCCGCCAGCGCCTGCGGATGTACGATCATCTGGGCGGCGGCAACTCCGATGCGGTGTATAATTCCGCCGTTGCAGCCAACTTCCGGGACAAGGCGGCGCAGTCGCGCGCTGACGGCTTCTCGGCGGTGAAGATCCTGGCCGTCGGCCGGACCGCGCCTCTCGACGGTCTTGCGGCGCTGAAAGAGGCCGAGGAACTGATGGCCGCGGCGCGCGAGGGCGGCGGCGAGGACATGGACATCATGGTCGATCTTCATGGCCGCACCACCGCCGCCATGGCGATCCAGTATGCCAAGGTGCTCGAGCCATACCGGCCATTCTTCATCGAGGAACCCTGCCAGCCGGAGGATTGGAAAGGCACCGCGCGCGTCGCCCGTTCGACCCCGGTGCCGATCGCCGCCGGCGAGCGCCTGGTTCACCGCCACGAGTTCCTGCACCTGCTGCAATCCGAGGCGATTGCCGTGGCCCAGCCTGACGTGTGCCACGCCGGCGGCCTCACCGAAGTGAGGCGGATTGCGGCGCTCTGCGATACCTTCGGGGTCTCGATGGCGCCGCACAATCCGCTGGGGCCCATCGCAACCATGGTCAACATCCACCTGGGCTTTGCAACGCCGAACTTCCTGATCCAGGAAGTAATGCGGTCGGATGTGCCCTGGCGTGATGAGGTTATTTCCGGCGTCTCGCCGATCGTCGGCGGTTATGTGGAGCCGTCGCAGGCGCCCGGCATCGGCGTCGAAATCAACTTCGACGCCGCCAAGAAATACACCTTTGCCGAGGTGCAGCCCATACAGTGGTATCAGCACGACGGCAGCGTGGCGGACTGGTGAGGGGAGATGGGGCGTCTCGACGATCATCACGTGCTGGTCACGGGGGGAAGCCGCGGCATCGGCGCTGCCATCGTGGAAAAGGCACTCGCTGAGGGCGCGCGCGTCTCGATCATCGACATTGAAGCCGCGGCGGGTGAAGCGCTGGTGGCATCACTTGCCGCCGCCGGCAGGTGTCACTTCGGCGCGGGCAGCGTGTGTGCCGCGGGCGACATCGCCCGCGTGCATGCGGCGGCGGTGAAGCGCTTCGGTCCCGTCACCGGGCTCGTGAACAATGCCGGGCGCAACGCCTACGCCGATGCCGTCACCATGACGGAAGAAGACTGGGACGACGTGTTCAGCGTCGATCTCAAGGCTTCTTGGCTGGTGTCGCGCCAGGTTCTGCCCGGCATGATCGAGATGAGGCGCGGCAGCATCGTGAACATTGCGTCGATCCATGCCGACATGACCTATCCCGGATTTTTTCCCTATGCGGCAGCGAAGTCCGGGCTGGTGGGTCTGACCCGGTCGATGGCGCTCGACATGGGCAAGCACCAGATCAGGGTGAATGCCCTCTCGCCTGGCTATACCGAGACCTTCCTGGTGAAGGAGTTCTTCGACAAGAACGATCCGGGCCTGCGCCAGAAGGTGCTCGACGTGCATCCGCTGGGCAGGATGGGCAGCCCGGCGGAAATCGCCAATTGCGTGGCCTTCCTGCTCTCGGACGAGGCCTCCTTCGTCACCGGCGCCAACTGGCGCGCCGATGGCGGCCTGAGCGCCCGCTTCGCGGGTTAGTTGCGAAGGCGGCGGCTGCCCGAAAACAGTCGATCCCCGCACGCTTTCGCGATATGCGGGCTGCATGACGCCTGCCGGTGAATTTGAAATCTTCCTGATGGCCCCTCCCGGCCTCGAAAAAGAACTCTGTGAAGAGGCGCGTGAGCGCGGCTTCCGGGACCCGAAACAGATGGTTGGCGGTGTCACGGTGACGGGCGGCTGGACCGAGGCATGGCGTGCCAATCTCGAGCTTCGCGGCTGCGGCCGGGTGCTGGCCCGCATCGGCGCCTTCCGTGCGATGCATCTGGCGCAACTTGACAAGCGGGCACGCAAATTCCCCTGGGCTGACTTCCTCAGAAAGGATGTGCCAATCCATGTGGAGGCGAGCTGCACGCGCTCGCGCATCTATCACTCGGAAGCCGCGGCGCAGCGCATCGGCCGGGCAATCGCCGAGGAATTCGGCTCGCCTCTCGACAAGAATGCCGCCCTCGTCCTCAAGGCGCGTATCGAGGACGATCTCTGCACCATCAGCATCGACACGTCGGGCCAGTCGCTCCACAAGCGCGGCCACAAGGAGGCGATCGGCAAGGCGCCGATGCGCGAGACGCTGGCCGCTCTGTTCCTGCGGCGCTGCGGGTTCAAGGGGTCCGAGCCCGTGGTCGATCCCATGTGCGGTTCCGGCACCTTCGTGATCGAGGCGGCCGAAATCGCCGCCGGTCTAAACCCGGGACGTTCGCGCGGTTTTGCGTTTGAGCTGCTTGCGGGCTTCGAGGCTGGATCATGGGAAAGCATGCGCAGCAAGGTCAGGCCGCTCGTGCCGGGTCATGCCTTCTTCGGCAGCGACCGCGATGCGGGAGCGATCCGCATGGCAAAGGACAATGCCCAACGCGCCGGCGTTGCCGGCCTGACCGAGTTCCGGCAGCAGTCTGTGAGCGATCTTAAGCCGCCGGATGGGCCGCCGGGCCTCGTGATCGTCAATCCGCCCTATGGCACCCGCATTGGCGACCGCAAACCGCTCCATGCGCTCTATGGCGCTTTGGGCCAGACACTTCTCGCGCGCTTCGGCGGCTGGCGCGTCGGGCTCATCACCACGGAAGCGGCACTGGCGAAGTCGACCGGACTGCCACTCGCCCCCTCCGGTGCCCCTGTGTTGCACGGCGGGCTGCGGGTGATGCTGTACCAGACGGGCAAGCTTCCCTGATCCAGCCCGCTGTGCGGGCTGAGGCTCAGTTGGCCCGCTTGGGTGCGAAGGCCTGCACCATTTGCCTGGCCTGGTTCACCTGCTCGGGCGACATGGTCTTTGCCACCTCGTCCCGGTAGACGGCGGCATTGTCGAAGCCCGGCTCGGCGGAGCAGAGGTCGAACCACATATAGGCGGCGATCGGGTCGGCCTTCACGCCGCGGCCCTTCCAGTAGCCGATGCCCACTTCATACTGTGCCTGGGGTTCGCCCTGGTTTGCCGCCATCAGCAGCCAGTTCATGCCCGCGGCCTCGTCCTTCTTCACGACGTCGCCACCCTTCACCAACCACCAGCCGAGCTTCAGCTGTGCTTCGGAGTGGCCATTCTTCGCGGCCTCGCCCCACCAATAAATGGCCTGGGCATT
>CAIYXE010000334.1 GCA_903930095.1 uncultured Hyphomicrobiales bacterium | reverse complement strand
CAGGATCTCGATTCGCCGGTTCTCCGCAGCCTGCGGATCCGCCGCATTGCGTGGCTCACGATCGGCTACGCCTTCGATTCGCCGGATGCGCCTCTCGTCCAGTCCACCGCGAATGAGCATATAGCGCGCGAAATGCGCGCGTGCGGTCGAAAGCTGCCAGTTGTCATAGTACTTGTTGCGATAGGGCCGTGAGTCAGTATGCCCCCGAATAATCAGCTCACCGTCACGCGATTGCACGACCGAGGCGACCGCTTCCACCAGATTCAGTGTCTGCGGCTTGGGTTCGGCGGATCCCGTCGCGAACATCTCGAAGCTCTCCTGTTCAGTCAGGCTGATCAGGATTCCGCCAGCGGTTGAAACCACGGACACTGCTTTCTCCAGGTTTTCGTCGCCACTTCCGAGACGTGAGGCGATTTCCCTTGCAATCTCGGCAGCCTCGCGCTCTGCGCTGTCTTTGCCCGGGTCTTTTCCATCATCATTCTTGGCCGTTATCTCTCCGGGTTGCTCCACGTCATGATCGCTGACTGCTGTCTGTCTCGATCCGGCAGTGTCCTCCGTCGTGTTATCCTTCTTAGCGTCGGTTTCACGGGACTCTTCCGGAGTTTGTGGCTCGGCAACTTCTTTCGAATCGCCCGGTGGTGACGCCTTCACTTTCTCCCACGCCCGCGGGTCGAAGGGATCTCCGACTCCTGGATTTGAGGTGTCAGGCTTCAGCGCAGGCGCGATCTCGACCTCGTTCTCGAGACCGGCGTTCCGAAAATCGGACTCCGAGATCGTCAGCGCCATGCGATCGAGTGAATCCGGCGGGTTCGCCATGAGTTCAGCCTCCGTCTCCATGTCCTCTCTCTTGGGCGTCGAGCCTTCTCCAGATCCGCTTTCCTGCTTTTTCTCTGAATCGCGCACATCCTTGAAGTCCTTGAGGCTGCGTGCGCCAGTTGATGTATCTGTGAGCTTGATTGGATTGAAGTAGCTGGCAACCTGCGCGCGGGTTTCCTCGTTGGACGCATTGATTAGCCACATGACGAGGAAGAACGCCATCATGGCCGTAACGAAGTCCGCGTATGCGATCTTCCAGGCACCCGCTTTTCCACCGCCAGCGTCTTCACCTCCGCGCCTGCGAACAATGACGACTTCGGACTTTCCGGAAGGAGAATCGTCCTTCACGTGTTGTTTCCCTCTATGGCTTGGCACCAGAGCAGGGAAAGCTCCTCGAAGCGGATACGGTTCGTTGCCCGAACGATCTCGACCGTCCGGGACTCAGTCAGCATAGACGACACATCTCCTGACTGCCGAAGAGCCAAGAGCGCCTCATGCATGTCGACTGGCGCCCGGATCTCCAAGACTGGGTTGTCGGTCTGCTGCAGCTCCTCCCTGACGAGTTCGAGCAGACTGGACACGGCCCTAGCCCTGGCCTGATCACAGAGAAACGGCCTCAAAACGTCACCGACGGTCTCCTCCAGATTGCCGAGGACATCGTCGAGTGCACGGCCCATCTCCGCTGCAATCCGGGTGGTCAGTTCGTCTCCGATTCGGTTCAGCAGCTCCTTTTCTTTCCCTGCATGCGTCAACGACAACTCCTCAATTCGTTGCTCCGCGTTAAGCAGAGCCTCGAGAAGTTCCTCCTCACGGTTCGGTGCTTCCGTGTCGTTCGCAGGCGGGCTCTCGGGACAAATGACCTCATCGAGCTGTCGGTATTCTTCGAGGATCGGGCCGGACTCAGATGAACGGGCAGCTTCCGCACGCTCCGTCAGCCAATGCGCCAGTGGAATCATGTTGCACGGCCTACCGGCTCACTCAGCCACTGTTTCATCACCTCGACGGCCCGCTCCGGATCAAGTTCGACGATCTTCGCAAGCCGGTCCTTGGGACTGTTCGAAACCTCCCGGGCCAGTTCATCAAGAAGCGGGTCCGCCCCCCCACCGAGCTGGGGCAGGGCGAAGTTGTCAAGAGCAGCGCTGGAGACGGACATGTCTGCAATCGGCATTCCGGCAGGATCGGTCATCATCGGCGGAAGCGCGGGTGCGCCCTGTGCGCCTGATTGCTGCCGATCATTCAGGATCGCCCGCAACGCCGGCCGCAGTCCCAGCAGGAGAATCAGCAACGTAACAAGGACAAGGGCGCCCGCATTGATGAGGCTGCCGAGATATCGCTCCACTGCCTCCATGACCCCGCCCGCGGACTCATCTGCGCCGGGCTCTTCCTCGGGCATGAAATCAACGGTCGTCACCGTTACCGTATCCCCGCGGTCGACAAGAATACCCGCGGCCGACTTGATGAGCGTCTCGAGTTCCGCAATCCTCGCTCCGATGGTTTCCTCGGGGACGTCGGTTCCAAGGGCCTTCGTGAAAGCTGATCGGTTGAGGACAACGGCCACCGACAAACGATCTACTCCGTAGCCATCCGAGGTGGTGGACACCAACCGCGTGTTGATCTCGTAGTTGGTCAGCTCCTCTTTCCGATCCTTGCGCTCGCTCGAATTGTCACCTGTTGCGCTCTGAACCTCTTCAACGGGGATGTTCTGCTCTACCGTTACGCCACCGGCTGATGTCGCGTTCTGAGCCTCGCCACTTTCCTTGATGGTCCTCACCGACCTCTCAACCCGGGAGGCCGGATCGAAAACGGTCTCGTTGATCTGCTTGCGGTCTGCGTTGAGTTTCGCATTGACGCTGATTCGGAAATTGCCAGCGCCGACATAGGGTAGGATCGTGCGGGCGACCTTCGCCTCAATATCGTTCGACATTGAGCGCTCAAGGCCAATCAGCTTCTCCGGGGCCGCCGAGATCGGATCGCCTGTCAACGTCAGCAAGCGGCCATCGGCGCTCATGACGGTGACCTGGGATGGCGAGAGACCGGGAATCGCAGCAGCAACCAGATGGCGGATCGACGTTGCCACAGTCTCACCGAGCTCCTGATCGGCCCTGATGACGACGGAGGCTGTCGCCTGATCATTGGTCCCCCGGAAACTGCCCTCGTTGCGGAGCGCGAGGTGAACACGTGCGGCCTTCACACCGTCGATCAACCCGATCGTTCTCGCAATTTCGCCCTCCAGCGCGCGTACCTTTGTGATCTGCTGCATGAAGGTCGTGAGGCCAAGAGAACCAAGCTTGTCGAACAGTTCATAACCTGCCGTGTCGCTTCTCGGCAGTCCCTTTTGGGCCAACAGCATTCGGGCCTT
>CAIYXE010000333.1 GCA_903930095.1 uncultured Hyphomicrobiales bacterium | reverse complement strand
GTGTTAGGAGTCTGGGCGACCGTTCCAGCCAACGCAAGGTGTCATGCCGATGTCCTCCTCAACAGCGCTTCCCCAGCATATTCACGCGACCGGCGACCTTCCGAAAGTGGCCTGGGCGAAGGGCAGCTATGTCTATGACGTGGAGGGCAAGCAGTATATCGACGGCTCCGGCGGGCCCGCCGTCTACTGCATCGGCCATTCCAACCCGGAGGTGAACGGGGCGATCAAGGACCAGCTGGACCGGATTGCCCATGGCTACCGCTACAACTTCTCCTCGGACGCGCTGGAGGAACTGACCGCGATCATCCGCCGCCGCTGCGCCGGGACGCTGAACCACATGGTCTATGTGACGGGGGGATCCGAGGCGGTCGAATCCTGCCTGAAGCTCGCTCTCCAGTATCATGCGGCGCGGGGCGAGATGAGCCGCCGCCGCTTCATCGCACGTGAACGCTCCTGGCACGGCAACACGCTGGGGGCGCTGTCCGTCTCAGGCTTTCTCGAGCGCAAGCGCGCCTTCGAGGGTTCGCTGCTCGAGGTGTCGCGGCTGTCGCCTGTCAACGCCTATCGCCCGGTTGCCGGATCAGGCCCCGGCACGGTGGGGGAGGCCTGCGCGAAGGAACTGGAGGACGAGATCCTGCGGCTGGGGCCGGAGCAGGTCTCAGCCTTCATCTTCGAGCCGGTGGTGGGCGCTGCGGGCGGCTGCGTGCCAGCACCCGAGGGCTATGCCAAGCGGGTGCGCGAAATCTGCGACCGCTATGGCGTGATCATGATCTCGGACGAGGTGATGTGTGGTGCGGGCCGCGCGGGCACATGGCGGGCGCTGGAACAGGATGGCGTGGAACCCGACATCATGGCGGTGGCCAAGGGGCTGGCCGCCGGATACCTGCCGCTGGGGGCTGCGATTTACAGTGACAGGGTGGCTGACGCGATCCACGGCAGGCACGGCGCGCCGATGACGGGGCATACCTTCACCGGCCATACGGCCTGCTGTGCTGCGGGCGTTGCCGTGCAGAAGATCGTGGAGCGCGAGCGGCTGGTGGAGCGCGTGCAGGCCATGGAGGGCACACTGCGCGCCATGATGGCCGAGGCGACGCAGGACATCGACGCGGTGGGCGACATCAGGGGCCGCGGCTTCTTCCAGGCGATCGAGCTGGTGGCCGACCGCGTCACGAAGGCACCCTTCGAGGGCGAGCGCAAGCTGTTCATGAAGATCCGCCAGCGGGCCTTCGAGAACGGGCTCATCTGCTATCCGGTGGGTGGGAACGTGGACGGCATCAACGGCGATGTGGTGATCCTGGCGCCGCCCTACAACGCGACGGATGCGGAGCTGACGGAGATCGTTGACAAGACGGCGAGCTCGATCCGGCAGGTGCTCAAGGCCGAGGGGCTGGCGTAGGCGAGGATGAACTCTCAAACCTCACCTCGCCCGGGCTTGACCCGGGCGTCCTTCGGGATGAAGGTTAAAATTCCTACTTGCTTTTATTCCTACGATGTGCTAATCAGGTCTTCTGCTGATTGACATCGTTAAACCTAACCCTCCTCCGGCTCACGGG
>CAIYXE010000332.1 GCA_903930095.1 uncultured Hyphomicrobiales bacterium | reverse complement strand
CGGCGCTGCTCCAGCTCATGATCGGCAATGCCGGAGCGCGTGAGCGCGCTGGCCGCCACCACCATTACCGACATGATCGCCACCGTGAACAGCACGGCCACAAGCACAACCCCGCGGTCCTGGCGTTCACTCACGGCAGCGCTCCTTCGGGAGCGGCAACACCGCAGCGCAAGGCATCCGCGGCGCATTCCGGTTCCCCATCGACTTGCAGCGGCTGGACGATCACCGGAACACGCAGGCGGCCGGTGGCGCGGTCTTCGATGGTGAGGCGTATCTGTTCCGGCATCGCCGCTGCGGCTGACCAGCTATCCCGCCATGCCCTGTCGCCCGTTTGCGGGGCGCGATAGGCAAAGCCGAGCTCGAAGGGACCTTCGAGAAGCACCACGGCATCATTCCAGGACTGGCGTTCGCCAGCGATCTCGCCGGGAAGCATCGGCATCCGTTCGCGCACCAGCTGCATGCCCCCCTGGACATCCCGCGCGGCGAGACGCACCAGATAGAGCCCACCCTGCGATGCGCCCCTCTGCCCGGCGACCGGATAGATCACCTGCCTGGCATTGCCTTCGAACAGAAAGCCACTGGCGCCAGACGCGCGGCGCAGCTTGACGATGCGCTGGACATCACGCTGGAAAATGCCAACCGCCGCAGACAGCGCCGCCTGATCCGCAAGGCTCCGGTGCGTTCTCTCGACACTCTGGCGAACCCCCGAGGATGCGAGGTTGAGTGACACGAGGATCAAGGACGTGATGGCGAGCGCCGCCAGCACCTCCACCAGCGTGAAGCCATTCTGGCCATCAATGGGTGTGGCGCGGATCATCGGGCGAGCTTCAGCACGCTGGCGGAGGCAGAGCCGCCCGTGCCCCAGCTGACGGATGCGCTCAGGCGATAGATGCGGAAGGCAGGCGGAAGACTTGCAGCCGTGCCCTCTGTGGCGGGTGAGATTGCCAGCCGCCAGCGATAGGGGCCGGATTCGCCCTCGCGCACTGCTGGCGCGGTGTTGCCTGCAGACAGCTCATCCTCCAAAATGGACTGCAGAACGATCCGCGCACCAAGATGCATCTCGAGCTTGCGCGCGCCGGTGAGCGAGCCCGCCGCGCCGCTGGAAAGGCTGATGACCGCCGCCGCAGCGATGGCAAGCGCGCACAGCACCTCGACCAAGGAAAAGCCCGCCTGCCGGGCCGGGTCAGCCGCGGCGCACATCGGCAAGCCCCGTCAACCAGTTGACACGCAGGACATAGACCACGCCACGGAAGCGGAAGGGCAGGCTTGCACCCGTCGCACTTCCATCGGGAAAGAAGCGGATGACATGACCGGCACCACCTGCCTCCGGCACGCGGGCGAGCGTCCCCTCCAGCGAAACGCCGGCGGGCACCTGGAGCACCCGGTTGCGGCCGGCATGGACCAGTTGCCGCGCCTTCACATCGATCACCACGTCCTGGTCAACCGCCGATGAAATGGCGGCGGTGCGCGCCTCTCGCATCATCGCTTCAGCATGGAGAAGGAACATGCGGACCTTGGCTGTCTCGGTGCTGGCCTGGCCCAGCCCCAGCACCGCGCCAGCGGAAATGGCAAGCACTGCGAGAACTGCCAGAAGCTCCAGGAGCGTGAAGCCGGACTGCCCATCAGTTCGCGATGTCAGCATCCTCACCCGTCCCACCTTCCTTGCCGTCACCGCCATAACTCCTGATGCGGAAGCCCGCCGTGCTGCCTTCGCCGCCTGCCTCGTAGATATAGGCGCGGCCCCAGGGATCGGCCGGCACGTCAGGCTTGGTCAGATAGGGTCCGGCCCAGCCGCGAATACTGCCGGGCGCCTTGACCAGCGCACCGAGACCTTCAGCGGATGTCGGATAGCGGCCGACGTCGAGGCGGAAGAGTTCAACCGCCGTGACGAGGCTTTCGATCTGCACATTCGCTGCCTTGGCCCGTGAACTGCCGAGGTAATTGATGACGCGTGGCCCGACGATGCTGGCAATCAGCACCAGGATCACCAGAACGACCAGCAGTTCGACGAGGGTGAAGCCTGCCTCCCGCCCGCTGCGCCGCGGGGCCGGGTTCTCGATCCGCTTCCTGAAAGTGATGAGGTTCATGTTTGCTCGCCTGTGATGTCAAATAGCCAGATCGTTGATGCTGATGATCGCCCCCATGAGGGAGACGATGATGAATCCGACGAAGACGCTGAGCACCATGATGATGAGCGGCCCCAGAAGCGCCAGCGCGCGGTCTGCCGACCGGTCGATCTCATCTTCCAGCACTTCGCTGGCGCGGTTGATGCCGGGCGTGAGGTTGCCCGTCTCGCTGCCGACTTTCAGCATCCGGGCGAGCAGCGGCGGAAAGATGCCCGAGCTTTCAAGCGGCGCGATGAAGTCCTCGCCGCGCCGCAGCGCTGTTTCCATGGCCTTTGTTGTGTCCGTGATGCGGTGGTTGAGCCTTGTTGCGCTGATGAGCCGGAGACTGGCTGGAAGCGTCATGCCAGACCCGGTGAGCGCGCCCAGGATACGGCAGAACTGGGCGACCTCCGCCTTCATCAGGATGCCGCCCACGCCCGGAATACTGAGTGCGGCATCGCGCAGCAGGCGGGGCAAGGCGGTGCGCCGCCACAGCAGCGCCACCGCCAGTGCCACGAGGGCCAACCCAATGGCCAGCGTCACGCCATTGGCGAGAAGCCAATCCGATGCGCCAATGACCAGGCGGGCTGATTCAGGAACCGGGGCGCCGCTGCCGAGGATCATGTCCTTGATGCCCGGCACGACCGATACCATGATGAAGATGATAACCCCGGCGGAGAGCACGACGAGCAGCAGGGGATAGGCGAGCGCCGAGAGGACCTTGCCGCGCATCTTCTGCTCACGCTCGCGGGCGGTGGCCAGCCGGTCGAGCACGGCTGCAAGCGTTCCCGTGGCTTCACCAACCTCAACCATGCTGAGATAGAAGGGCGGAAAGGCACCGGATGCGGCGAGCGCGTCACGGAAGCTGTTGCCTTTGCGGATGTCGGCCTGCACGGCGGAGACCACCGCGGAGAAGCGCTGCGAGAAATTCTCCCGGCCCAGAATGTCGAGTGCGCGGCTGAGCGTCGTTCCGGCATCGAGCAGCCATGCGAGCTGGCGGGTGAAGACCGTGAGTTCCTCTGCCTTGAGACCGGCTGCGGAAAGCCCCAACGAGGAGGAACCGCCGCTCGCGGCGCCTTGCTCGGCGACGGTTACGGGATGGAGGCCCTGGCCCGACAGCCTGCTCATGACCAGCGAACGGTCGGTGCCTTCGATGGTGCCGGTCACCCGCTCGCCATTGTCCCTCAGAGCCTCGTAGCGGAACAGCGCCATCAATCCTCCGAGGTGACCCGGCCAAGTTCCTCGACGGTGGTCAGGCCGTCGCGGCACTTGGCGAAACCATCCGCCATCATGCTGGCCATGCCGGCCCGCCGCGCCGCCTCGGCGATGATCTCCGCCGAGACGCCAGGCCTGATCAGGCGGCGCATTGAATCATCGACACTGAGCAGCTCGAAGATCGCGGCGCGCCCGCTGTAGCCGCTGCCGCCGCAATAGCTGCAGCCCTTGGCCAGCCACAGCGTGACCGGACCCTCACCGGCCGCTGCGGCAGATGGCAATTGTGCAACGAGTTCCGCCGGTGCCTCAAATGGTTCACGGCAGTGCGTGCAGAGCTTGCGGACGAGGCGCTGGGCCACCACGCAGCGCAAGGTGGAGGCGATGAGATAGGCCTGAACGCCGAGATCAAGCAGGCGGATGACGGCGCCGGCGGCGGAATTGGTGTGCAGCGTCGTCAGCACGAGGTGCCCGGTGAGGGCTGCGTTGACGCCGATGCTTGCGGTCTCGGCATCGCGCATCTCGCCGATCATGATGATGTCCGGATCGAAGCGCAGGAGCGACCTGAGGGTGCGCGCGAAGCTCAGGCCGATTTCGGGGTGGACCTGGATCTGGTTGGCGCCTGTGACCTGGTATTCGACCGGGTCTTCGATGGTCACGATCTTGCGGGACGGGTGGTTGAGTTGGCCGAGTGCTGCGGCGAGTGTGGTGGTCTTCCCGCTTCCCGTCGGGCCCGTCACCACGATCATGCCGTGGGAATGGGAGATCTCGCGCATGAGAAGCTTCAGGCCTTGTCCGGAAAGCCCAAGCCTGGCGATTTCCGGGGCCTGGGTATTGGCGCTGAGGAAGCGGACTGCGATGCTTTCGCCATGGATTGTGGGCATGGTGGCGACCCGGATGTCGTAATCGCGCTCCGCAATCCTCAGGCGCGCGCGGCCATCCTGCGGCAGCCGCCTCTCTGCGATGTTCAGATTGGTGAGGATCTTGAGGCGCGATACGGCGGCACGGCCGATCGCCACCGGCAGCCGCTCCACCTCGGCGAGAAGTCCATCGACCCGGCGCCTGACCACCACATACCCGCGGGCAGGCTCGATGTGAAGGTCGGTGGCGCGCGCCGTGGAGGATTCGCGGAACAGCCGGTTGAGGAGATCGATCACCGGCGCATCAAGCGCCAGATCCTTCATCGTGTCGTCGTCTTCCACCGGGCCCTTTGCGGAGGCGGGGCCATCCGGCAGGCCCTGGCCGCGCTCCAGCCGTTCGATGCCGGCGAGGATCTGGTCATCCGCGGCGATGCGCAGCGAGAGCTCCATCCCGGCGGCAAGCCGCAGCGCGGTGAGCGTGGCTTCATCCGTCGGATCGCTGAGGATCACGGTGAGGCGGCCTTCATCGGCCGCGGCGGGAAGCACATGGCGCTCCCGCATGAAGCGCAGCGATACCGACCCCGGCAGGACATGGCGGGACGGCCAGTCCGTGGCGAGCGGATGACCCGACAGGCGGCTCAGTTCGGTGGCGAGGACCTGCTGGTCAACGATGCCTTCGCGGATGATCAGGCGGACGGCCGTGTCCCGTCCTTCCGAAGCGAGGCTCCGGATCCGGTCTGCCTGCTCGCGCGGAAGCACGGCGTGCGTCGTGAGGCCTTCCAGAAGATTCGTCACGGTGGACGATTTTACCGGGCCGGCGGCCCCAGCACAATGAATACTGGCGGAAAATTCAATTAAAAGTGGTCAGCCACGTGCTGACCTGACCACTTAGAAATCGATGGTAAGAAGGGAAAAATCGTCTGGAAGCGGGCCTGGGCCGTTGAGACCCCTCACCCATGCCAGCACTTCCTGCGGATCCTCGGAGCGGCTCAGCCGTCCGACGAAAACGTCGAACTCCAGCATTTCTCCGGGGCCGGTCTCGACCTCGAAGGTCCCGTCGCTCACCAGGTGCAGCCGGTCACCCGGATCAATCATGCACTGTGCACTCCGGAAGGGCATGTCCGGCATCATGCCGACGGCTATCCCCGGAGTGGACAGCGTAAGCACCTCACCACCCTGCTTGCAGAGGACGGAAGCCGGGTGGCCGGCGCTGGCATAGCGCAGCGTGCCGGTGCTGCGCTGGTAAACGCCATACCAGATGGTGAAATACATGTTGTTCTGGCGTTCCATCGGGAAGGCGTCGTTGAGTGCGACGAGCACGGCACCCGGATCGCGAAAGTCGGTCTTGGGCAGTGCCGCCGACCGCAGCACGTTGATTGCCGTGACCGAAAGCAGGGCCGCGCCGACACCATGGCCGCAGACATCAAGCAGATAGAAGGCGATGTGGTCCTGGTCGATCTCGTGATAGCCGAAGCTGTCGCCACCCAGCTCCGTCGACGGGAGGAGCAGCCATTGCGTGCGGGGCTCTGACCTGCGCGGCTCCGGCAGGATGGAGAAGATGTAGTTGGCAGCCTCGGTCAGCTCCTCCGAGAGCCGCCGCTGTGTCTGCTGGAGTTCGAGGTTGCTTTCAGCAAGCTGATCTTCAACCGCTTCGCCATGCTCGATCGTTGCCTGATAGAGCAGCGTGAGGTCGTCGAACTCAGCCCTCAGGCTCGATAGCTCCTCCTCCGCCGCCGTGAGGCGGGCCATCAGCTCCGCCGCGATGGCCCCGGCCGGAACGTCGGCTGACCCGCTCAAGCGAGCGAAGCTCGGGCAGCGTCAACGCTGTCGTGCAACCCGAAGATCGAATCGAAGCCGCTGACGGCGAGCACTTCCTTCACATTCGCGCGGGCGCAGGCGATTGTGAGACCGCCGCCGGCAGCCTTGGCCTTCTTCGCCGTCGTCAGGATAACGCGCAGGCCGGCGGAGGAGATGTAGTCGAGATCGGAAGCATCGATCACCACCTTCTTTGGCCCAGCATCAACCAATGCGCTGGCTTCATCCTCGAAGGCCTTTGCGCTGCTGCTGTCGATGCGGCGCGACGGCTTGAGAACAAGACTGCCGTCGATGGTTTCATGATTGAGGTTTGTCACTTTTTCGTCTCCAGAAATTGCAAACTAGGTTGTCGTAAGCTTCATTTCCATATCCACGCGGTTGAAGCCGCCGTCACGGCTGTAACCGGTGCGGTCCATCGAGATCTTCACCAGGGTGATACCGAGCCCGCCAATCCTGCGATGCTCAATATCACCGTCTGGCGCCTCAACCTCGGCGAGAAACGGATTGAAGGGCGGTCCGTCGTCGAGGAGTTCGGCCTTGAGCAGGCCATCCGCATGCTCAATAACCAGCCTGATGATGCCGCCGCTCCGCCCGGCGAACCCGTGCATGATGATATTCGTGATAAGTTCGTCGAGCGCCAGCGCAAAACGCAGTGTCTG
>CAIYXE010000331.1 GCA_903930095.1 uncultured Hyphomicrobiales bacterium | reverse complement strand
GCGGCCCATCGAAACGGTGCTGTCAGGCCCCGCCGCGAGCCTTGTCGGTGCGGCATGGCTGTGCGGGAAGGCGGACTTCATCATGTCCGACATGGGCGGCACGACGACGGACTTAGGCATACTGCTCAACGGCCGGCCGCAGGTGGCCGAGCAGGGTGCCGAAGTGGGCGGCTGGCGCACCATGGTGAAGGCCATCGACGTCAAGACCATCGGGCTTGGCGGCGACAGCGAGATTGCGATCGGGCTCAACGGCAGGCTGGACGTCGGGCCGCAGCGGGTGGCGCCCATTTCGCTGCTGGCCTCGCGCTATCCGGAAGTCGTGGCCATGCTGGAGGCGGACCTTGCCGACACCGAGGGCGGCTCGCTGCACGGCCGGTTCGTGTTGAAGCCCTTCGGCGCAACCGCGGCCCTTACCGCGGAAGTGAGCCCGCGCGAGGCGGAAATCCTCGCCCTTGTCGATGAGCGCCCGAAGCCCATCCGCAAGATCGCGGTGTCTTCCGCAGCACAGCGGGCACTCGTCGCGCTGAAGCGCAAGGGCCTCGTCCAGACCGGCGGTTTCACCCCCTCCGATGCCGCCCATGTGCTGGGCCTGCAGAACAACTGGCCAGGCCCCGCCGCAGCACTTGCCGCAAAGCTCATGGTGCGTTTCCGCGACATGAAGCTCGGCGATGCCGCGCGCGTTGAAGCCTTCTGCCGTGAAGTCTGGTCGGACACCGTGCGCCGCACCGCGCGCGTCATCCTCGACACCGCCTTCGGCAAGAGCTTCGGCGATCATGAACTGGTCGACGCGGTGAGTTCGGGCCGCGGTGCCCTGGGCCTGGCGAAGGTCTCGCTCTCGCCTGCCATTCCCGTGGTCGCGGTGGGCGGCCCCGTGCGCGTCTATTACGAGGAGGTGGGCAGGAGGCTCGGCTGCGAGATGATCTTCCCGCCGTTCTTCGACGTCGCCAATGCGGTGGGTGCGGCAACGGGCGTCATCGCGCAGACGGTGACCTTCACCGTCGATGGTGACGGGAGCGGGCTGTTCCGCCTCCACGGGCCTGCGGGAACCGAGGTGTTCACCTCCGGTGCCGCGGCGCTGGCAGCGGCGGAGGCGCGCGCACGCGCGGCCGCGCTGGAGGCCGTGCGGCAGCTCGGTGCGCATGCGCCCGAAGTGCGGCTCAGCGTCAGCAAGCATCACCTGCCCGACGCGGTGGACGACAACGGCCTGCTCGAGGCCGTGGTAAAGGCCGAGGCGCTTGGCCGTCCGGAGACGCGGGGCTGACCCTTTCCGGGCTGCAGACCGGTGGTGCTTCCGGCCCATGACGCGCCGCAAGGGTTGAACCCTACCTTCCACTGATCCATAAGCCTGCCGGGGCAGACAATTTGCGGGAGGGGGAGCAATGGACTTCTGGCAGACGTATTTTTCATTCGCGGGCACGGCGGAAGGCTGGATCGCGCTGGCGACGCTGGTGGCGATGGAGGTGGTGCTCGGCATCGACAACCTGATCTTCATCTCGATCCTGTCCAACAAGCTGCCGGAGGAGCATCGGACGCGGGCAAGGCGGCTGGGCATCGGGGCGGCACTCATCATGCGCCTCATGCTGCTGGCCACCGTCTCCTGGATCGCGCAGCTGACTGCGCCCGTCTTCACGGTGCTGGGCGAGGGCTATTCCTGGCGTGACATCATCCTGCTCGCCGGCGGGCTGTTTCTGGTGTGGAAGGCGACCAAGGAAATCCATCACTCGGTGGATCCCGATGACGGCAAGGAGAACATGCTGGGCCAAACCGCAACGCTGACGGTGGGCGGGGCGGTGTTCCAGATCCTGCTGCTCGACCTCGTGTTCTCGGTCGATTCCATCATCACGGCGGTCGGCATGACCGACCATATCGCCATCATGTACATCGCGGTGATCGTGGCGGTGTTGGTGATGCTGCTGGCGGCGGACCCGCTGGCGCGCTTCATCCAGGCCAACCCGACGATTGTCATGCTGGCGCTCGGCTTCCTGCTGATGATCGGCATGACGCTGATCGCCGAGGGCATGGGCTTCCATGTGCCCAAGGGCTACGTCTATGCCGCCATGGGCTTCTCGGCCCTCGTCGAGTTGCTGAACATGATGGCCAGGCGCGCGAGGAAGAAGAAGCAGGCCGGGCACTGACCTTCAAGGCCTTTCCCCTTCTCCCATCCCTTCGGGACGGGAGAAGGGAGCGTTGACAGGTTGCCCTCCACCGCGCCCTCCGCTAGAAGGCGCGGCCAATCCCCTCATTCTGCAAGAGAGACGTCATTTCATGGCCCGTCAGTTCATCTATCACATGCAGGGTCTCACCAAGGCCTATGCCGGCGGCAAGAAGGTGCTGGAGAACATCCACCTCTCCTTCTACCCCGATGCCAAGATCGGCATCCTGGGCCCCAACGGCTCGGGCAAGTCCACGCTGCTGCGCATCATGGCCGGTATCGACACGGAGTGGAACGGCGAAGCCTGGCTCGCCGATGGCGCCACCGTGGGCTACCTGCAGCAGGAGCCGGAGCTCGACCCCGCGCTCGATGTCATGGGCAATGTCATGGAAGGTGTCGCCCACAAGAAGGCGATCCTCGACCAGTACAACGCGCTGATGGCCGACTATAATGACGAGAACGCCGAGAAGGCCGGCAAGCTGCAGGACGTGATCGACGCGCAGAACCTCTGGGACCTCGAATCCCAGGTGGAGCAGGCGATGGACGCACTGCGCTGCCCGCCGGGCGAGGCTTCGATCGACAATCTTTCGGGCGGCGAAAAGCGCCGTGTGGCACTCACCCAGCTCCTCCTGAGGAAGCCCGACCTGCTGCTGCTCGACGAGCCCACCAACCATTTGGATGCCGAGTCGGTGAACTGGCTGGAGCATCACCTGCGCGACTATCCGGGTGCGATCATGATCGTCACCCATGACCGCTACTTCCTCGACAACGTGACGGGCTGGATCCTCGAGCTCGACCGTGGCCGCGGCAGTCCCTATGAGGGCAACTACTCCGCCTACCTCGGCCAGAAGGCCAAGCGCTTCGCGCAGGAATCGCGCGAGGACCAGGCCCGCGAGCGCGCGCTGGCGCGTGAGTCCGAGTGGATTTCCGCCAGCCCCAAGGCCCGCCAGGCCAAGTCCAAGGCCCGCATCATGGCCTATGACGAGCTCCTGAAGGTGAACGAGGACCGCCTCAAGTCGACCACCGCGCAGATCATCCTTCCGCCGGG
>CAIYXE010000330.1 GCA_903930095.1 uncultured Hyphomicrobiales bacterium | reverse complement strand
TCAACGAACTCGATGACCGCCATCGGGGCCTGGTCGCCATAGCGGAAGCCGGCCTTCATGATGCGGAGGTAGCCGCCGTTGCGGCTCTCGTAGCGCTTGGCGAGAACGTCGAACAGCTTCTTCAGCTGCGTCTCGTCGCGCAGCTGCGCCATCGCCGTGCGGCGGGCGTGCAGGCTGCCGTTCTTGCCCATGGTGATGAGCTTCTCGACGACCGGGCGCAGATCCTTCGCCTTGGGCAGCGTCGTCACGATCTGCTCATGCTTGATCAATGCCGCAGCCATGTTGGCGAACATCGCCTGGCGATGCTCTGCCGTGCGGTTGAACCGGCGGCCCCTGAAACCATGACGCATAACCGTTCTCCTTCAATTCCGGCGCCGCCATTCAAGGGCGCCGTTCTGGTTCTCAATAATGTTGTTCGTACTTCTTGGCGAGCTCTTCGATGTTCTCGGGCGGCCAGTTCGGCACTTCCATGCCGAGATGGAGACCCATCTGGGCGAGAACTTCCTTGATCTCGTTCAGCGACTTGCGGCCGAAGTTCGGTGTACGGAGCATTTCGGCTTCCGTCTTCTGGATCAGGTCGCCGATATAGACGATGTTGTCGTTCTTCAGGCAGTTGGCGGAGCGGACAGACAGCTCCAGCTCGTCCACCTTCTTGAGCAGTGCTGCGTTGAACTCGAGCTCGGGGCGGCTCTCCTCGATGATGGCCTTGGAAGGCTCCGAGAAGTTGATGAAGACCGAGAGCTGGTCCTGCAGGATGCGCGCGGCATAGGCGACCGAATCTTCAGGGCTCACCGAACCGTCGGTTTCGACGTTCATGATCAGCTTGTCATAGTCGAGGATCTGTCCCTCGCGTGTGTTCTCGATCTTGAACGACACGCGCTTCACCGGGCTGTAGATCGAGTCGACCGGCATCAGGCCGATCGGCGCGTCCTCGGGGCGGTTACGCTCAGCGGAGACATAGCCCTTGCCGGTGGCAACCGTGAATTCGATGCGGATCTCTGCACCCTCGTCCAGCGTGCAGATCACGTGCTCGGGGTTCAGGATCTGGATATCGCCGGTGGTCTGGATGTCACCAGCGCGGACGACACCCGGGCCATCCTTGCGCAGCATCAGGCGCTTCGGGCCCTCGCCCTGCATGCCGATGGCGATTTCCTTGATGTTCAGGATCATGTCGGTGACGTCTTCGCGCACACCGGCGATCGAGGAGAATTCATGCAGCACGCCGTCGATGTGGACGGAGGTGACGGCAGCGCCTTGAAGCGAAGACAGCAGGATGCGGCGCAGCGCATTGCCCAGCGTGGTGCCGAAGCCGCGCTCCAGCGGCTCTGCCACGAAGGTGGCGACGCGGCGGCGATCGCGGCCCGGCTGGACCTCGAGCTTCGACGGACGGATCAGTTCCTGCCAGTTCTTCTGGTTGACTTGCATCTGTTATGCTTCCTGTCGAAAATCCGGCTCCCCTTCCGGGGAGCCATGTTTTCACGAAATCTCAATGACCCGCCCCGGAAATGCAGGGGCGGCGTAGATGCCGCTGCGTTAGACGCGGCGGCGCTTCGGCGGGCGGCAGCCGTTATGCGGGATCGGCGTCACGTCACGGATCGAGGTCACCTGCAGGCCACAGGCCTGAAGCGCACGGAGAGCGGACTCACGCCCAGCACCCGGGCCCGACACTTCCACTTCAACAGTGCGCATGCCATGCTCCATGGCGGCGCGGCCAACCTGCTCGGCAGCAACCTGCGCGGCATAGGGCGTCGACTTGCGGGAGCCCTTGAAGCCGAGCTTGCCCGATGAAGCCCAGACGATGGCGTTGCCCTGGACGTCGGTGATGGTGATCATCGTATTGTTGAACGACGAATTCACATGCACCACGCCGGAGGAGATGTTCTTGCGCTCTTTGCGGCGCGGACGTTGAGCTTCCTTAGCCATGTTCTTTCAGCCTTTACTTCTTCTTGCCGGCGAGTGCCTTGGCGGGACCC
>CAIYXE010000329.1 GCA_903930095.1 uncultured Hyphomicrobiales bacterium | reverse complement strand
GCCATGGCGATGTCGTTGAACCCCAGGATGCCCAGTTGCTGCGGCACTGTGATGCCCGCCTCAACGCAGGCATCAAGCGCGCCCAGGGCGAGGATGTCGTCACCGCAGAAAACGGCGTCAAAACCGCCCTGGCGCAGCAGCTCATGCATCATCACCTGGCCGGCCTCATGGGAATAGGCGTTGGCGAATACGGCTTGCACGGGCTCCAGATCATGTTTCCGGAGGGCTTTGGTGAGGCCCGCGAGGCGGTCCAGGGCCGATGTCGCCGATGCGGGTCCGCCGAGAAAGGCGATGCGCCTGTAGCGGCGCGCGAGGAGTGCTGCTGCGGCCAGTCTCCCGCCTGCGAGGTTGTCGACACCGGCGGCTGCGGCGCTCTCTGACGGGGAGGTCCGCCCGAAAGCGTGCACCAGTGGAAGCCCACCCTTGCGGCAGGCTGCGATGAACGCATCCGGCAGGTTCGATGAGGCGACGATGACGCCATCGACATTGTATTGCAGCAGCATGTCGAGGGCGGATGCTGTCTCCGTGGCAGCCGAAAGATTGGCGAGCAACGGGCGCAGGCCGTGGCCCTGGAGCCTGCGCGTGAACAGGTCGAAGATCTCCATGAAGGCCGGGTTGTCGAAATTGTTGGAGACAAGCCCGATGAGCTTGGTGCGGCCCGTCATCAGGCTCTGGGCCATGAGGTTGGGCCGGTAGCCCAGTTCATGCGCGGCCAGCAGAACCCGCTCCCGCGTTGCCGGTGCCACGCTGGCGCCTGTTGTGAAGGTCCGGGACACGGCGGAAACAGAAACCCCCGCACGGTTGGCGACTTCGCGGGCCGTGAGACGGCGAACAGGTGGACGGGCGCTTTTTGTCGTCACGTTCGGCTCTGATGGTCATTCCGTTCTGCGGTGACCCCATATTGCTGATACCACAGATTCGCTGAAGGTCATTGCACCAGCGAGGACGTCGGTGCGGGCGCCAGATCAGCCCTTGCGGATGAGAAGCTCCCGCGCGGTTGCCTCATTGGTGATCAGGATGTTGCAGTCGATGAGGCGGATGGCGCCGAGGAGGCATTCGACCTTGTCATTGCCGCCCGAGGCGATGACGCGCGCCGGTACGTTCCGCAACTGGCTGATCGGAAGCGACATGATGCGCTGGTTGACCGGATGGTCGATGAGATTGCCGTCCCGGTCATAGAAATTGAACAGCAGATCGCCGACGGCACCCATCCTGAGAAGGGTGGCACGCTCCTCGTCGCTGATCAGGTTGAAACGGAAGGCGGTGGCGGAAGGCGCGAGCGTGCCCACGCTGAGGAGTGCGAGATCGAGGCGTTCCGCGCGCCGGAAGATGTCGCGCAGGCCACAGCGTTCGATCAGGGCCTCGCGCGTTTCGGGTGAATCGACGACGGCCGGCGCCTGGAAGAGATAGCAGTCCGCCCCCATGATGCGCGCGAATTGCCATGCGAATTCAGCCGGGTTGAACTTGCGCGCCTGCACGATGCCGCCGAGCAGCGAGATCACCTGCACATTCTCGAGTTCGCGCGGGGCGAGGGTGGCCAGCGATTCGTAAAGTGTCGCGCCCCAGCCCACGCCCACCGTCATGTCGTCGGCCAGCGCATCGGACACATACATGCCCGCGGCAACGCCGATCGACTTCGTGACGTTTTCAGGCATCACCGGCTCGGGCACCACCACCGCTTCCTTGAAGCCGAACGCGTCCTTCAGCTGTGCTTCGAGTTCGAAGCACTCGGAAACCTCGCCCTCGATCCAGATCTTGACTTCGCGCTGCTTGATCGCCTCGTTGATGTTGCGCACCACGGTGACGCGCCCGATGCCCAGCCGGTCGGCGATTTCATTCTGGGTCAG
>CAIYXE010000328.1 GCA_903930095.1 uncultured Hyphomicrobiales bacterium | reverse complement strand
GGTAAATGTCGAGCTGCGCGTTGATGCGGTCCTGCTCGCTGCCGATCGGCGGGATGTCATTCTCGCCCGGCGCATAGTTCTGGCCGAGCGGGATGAAGTTCTCCATCGCCAGGACGGGCGCGGAAGACAGGGCAAGAACGGCACAACCGAGAATCAGGACACGCATGGGCAACTCCAATATCGGTGACTATAGAACACGCCCGGGGTTAAGGCACCAATAATCCGCGCCGCCCAAAGGAAACGGCCCCGCGTGGGGGCCGTTTCAGTCATGTGGGCCTGGCGGCTGCTCAATCAGTCGTTAAACCCGACCTCGTCGATCAGCTTGGCGGCGGCAGCCTCATGCTTGGCCACGTCGGCCACGTTCAGCTTGTCCGGCGTGAAGCTGCCCCAGGACTTGACGATCGGGTCCACGCCCACGGCCGGGTTGACGGGATATTCGTAGTTGCCCTGCGCATACAGCATCTGCGCCTCATCGCCCGCAAGGAATTCCATCAGCTTCAGCGCATTGTCCTTGTTGGGGGCATTGGCCGTCAGCATCATGCCGGAGATGTTGACGTGGGTGCCGAACTGGGGCGAGGAGGGGAACACGATCTTCACGGCCCCGGCCCATTTCTTCTGTTCGGGTTCCTCGTTGTTGGTCAGCATCTTGCCCATGTAGTAGGTGTTGGCCAGGGCCAGGTCGCATTCGCCGGCGAACACGCTCTTGGCCTGGGCGCGGTCGTTGCCATTGGGCTTGAAGGCGAGATTGGCCTTGACGCCCTTCAGCCACTCGCGCGTTGCGTCCTCACCCTTGTGGGCGATCATCGCGGCGAACAGGGCGATGTTGTAAGGGTGGTTGCCCGGCCGCATGCAGAGCTTGCCCTTCCACTTGGGGTCGGCCAGTTCTTCATAGGTGATCGCGGTGATGGGCGCGCGCTCGTTGGAGGCATAGATCACGCGGGCGCGCATGGTGAGGCCGAACCACTGGTTGGCGTCGTCACGCAGGTTGGCGGGTATCTTGTCGAGGATCGCCGGAGAGGTGACAGGCTGCGCCAGGCCACGGTTGGCAGCCTCCACGAGGCGGCCCGCATCCGCGCTCAGCAGCAGGTCTGCCGGGCTGTTGCGGCCTTCCTGGGCCAGCCTCTCCACCAGACCGTTTTCGGCGAAGACTACGCGCACCTCAATGCCCGTTTTGGCGGTGAAGGCCTCGAACAGCGGGTTGATCAGCGCCGGCTGGCGGTAGGTGTAGACATTCACCTCGCCGTTGGCGAAGGCAGGCGCGGCGGCAGCGCCCGTCAGAAGAAGGGACAGGCAAAGGCCTGCTGCACTGCGGCGGGTGATCGGCATTGGAGGCACTCCTCATGGTCTGTCGTTTGCCGGACCTTCTATGCGGCAGGTCGCAGAGGCCGGTCAAGAAAAACCGACAAAAATACTCGGAATTAGAACCGGTCTAAACTGGCGGCGGCACGAAGGACAGTCTATCCTGCCCACGGGACGCAGCGCGGAAAGGTGAGACATGGCATTCGAGGAACTGAAGGCGCAGATCGGCCTGCTGCTGGGCGAAATGAACGAGCAGCCGGAGGACCTGCACGAACTCTACCTGCAGATCCACCAGGAACTGAACCAGCTTCGCGCCACCGGCATGACCCTTCCGGCAGACCTCGTCGCGCTGGAGGAAAGGCTGCTGAAGGAGTTCCCGGTGCCACCACAGAAGGACTGACCCCCCGCCACGGCAGGCTTGCATCGCCAGCCAAATCGCGGCAAAAGCCGCCCAGCAGGAGACGTGGCCGAGTGGCTGAAGGCAACGGTTTGCTAAATCGTCATACGCTTTCAAGGCGTATCGAGGGTTCGAATCCCTCCGTCTCCGCCACCCCACACCTTACACAAGTCCACTGAAGTCTCAGAAAGTCCGAAAACAAAGGGCTTTATTGACTGCCGGACTTCCGTGAACTACCTCCGTCACACGGCAAGGTGTCAGTTCAGGTGACAGTCACCGACACCACCGCCGAAGGATGGAGGACGGCGTGGCGGTTTCCTTGAACAAGCTGACGGATGGCTTCGTGAAATCAGCCGGACCGGGCGACTACGGCGACGGCGGTGGGCTGTACCTGCAGGTGACCGAATCGCTCAGCCGGTCGTGGCTGTTCCGCTACAAGTGGCACGGCAAGACCAACCGCATCGGCCTCGGGCCGACCCACGCCGTCAGCTTGAAGGAAGCCCGAGTTAAGGCCGCCGAGTGCCGCCGCCTGCTCGCCGACGACATCAACCCCCGCGAGACGCGCTCGACCGACATCCCGACCTTCGGCGAGGCCTTCGCCGAGTACGTGAAGGCGCAGGGTCCGGCGTGGTCGAACAAGAAGCACGCCGCCCAGTGGGACATGACCATCAACGTCTACGCCAAGAAGCTGCTGCCGATACCTGTCGATCAGGTGGACGTGGGCCACATTCAGGCGGTGCTCGCGCCCATCTGGTACACGAAGGGCGAAACCGCCCGAAGGCTCCGGCAGCGAATCGCGCGGGTGCTGGGCTTCGCCGCCGTCCGCAAGTGGCGCAGCCGCGAGAACCCCGCCGACTGGAAGGACAACCTCGACCACATCCTGAAGGACAACAAGCCGCGCGAGAAGGGCCACCACCGCGCAATGCCCTACAAAGACCTGCCCGCCTTCATGCGGGAGCTGGCCGGGCGGAAGGCTCCCTCCGCCCGCATGATGGAGTTCGCTATCCTGACGGGCTCCCGCACCGGCGAGGTTCTGAATGCGCGGTGGGATCAGATCGACCTGCAGGCGGGCACGTGGACCCGCCCCGCCGTCATCATGAAGGCGCGCGTCACTCACACCGTCTTCCTCGGCCCGAGGGCTATCGAGCTGCTGCGGCGGCAACATACGGTCACCGGCACCCGCAAGAACGTCTTCATCGGACCACGCGGCGGCAAGATGTCGAATATGGCGATGCTGACGCTACTCGACCGGATGGGACGCCGCGAGGATACCACGACGCACGGGCTACGGTCCGCGCTGGTCGATTGGGCACACGAGGAGACAAGCCACGAGCGGCACGTCGTGGAAATGGCGCTCGCGCATGCCATCGAGAACAAGACCGAG
>CAIYXE010000327.1 GCA_903930095.1 uncultured Hyphomicrobiales bacterium | reverse complement strand
GGTTCGAGGGAAAGGGCTATCTCTCCGGCATCCTGATCAACGAGACCGGGGACATGCCCTCGTCCAGCGTCTACACCCACCGCTTCGGCAGCCTGATCCGGGCCTATGAACTGGTGGGATACCGGCCGGACCGGGATTTTGCCTATCTCGAGATCAACCGCCAGCTAAGGCGACTGCATCCCGAGATCGTGCAGCGCACCGAGGCTGGGATCATGGACGTCGGCGGTGAGGTGATGAGGGACGCCGCCTCCGATCTCCTGACCGTCAACGGCGAGTTCACCGCCTCCATCGTGCTGGCACGCAGCCGCCGGACGGAGGCTGGACACCTGCGCTGGAAGATCCGGCTCGACACAAGCCTCTGCCCCGATATCACGGTGGCGGTCAGGCTCGATGCCGAAAACACCGGCATCCTCGACTATTACCTCCTCCCATGGCTGGACCTCGGTCCCCAGCGTCTCAACATCGCGGAGAGCAACGGCATCTGGCTCGAGACCTACCGCTTTGACGGGCTTGAGGCGCTCTACCGGCTCGCCGCACGCAGCCGCATTCGGAGGGCCGCATGAACAAGGGCGCAATCATCCGCGAGGTCGAGATCTCCGCCATCGAGGTGCTGAACCCGCGCGAGCGGAACCAGAAGGTCTTTCAGGAACTGGTCGAGTCAATCCGGCTCCTCGGGCTCAAGAAGCCCATCACGGTGGCGGAGCGCTCAGGCCCTGACGGCCCGCGCTATGTGCTGGTCTGCGGCCAAGGCCGCATGGAAGCCTTCCAGGCCCTTGGGCAGGTGGCGATACCCGCGCAGGTGATCGAGGCCACGGATGACGAGGCCTTCGTCATGAGCCTGGTTGAAAACATTGCCCGCCATACACCGCGCACCGTGGAATTGCTCGAAGCCATCCGCAGCCTCAAGAAGCGAGGCCATTCAGTCGCTGCCATCTCGCGCAAGATCGGGCTCGACTCCAGCTATGTCGGCGGCATGCTGAACCTTCTGGAAAAAGGCGAGCAACGTCTCCTGACGGCTGTTGAGGCTGGACGTATGCCGATGGCAGTCGCAATCGCCATCGCCAGGGTGGGCGACAATGACGGCGAGATCCAGGAGGTGATGCAGGGCGCCTACGAGCAGGGCACGCTGCGTGGCCAGAAGCTGATGACCGTGAAGCGCCTGATCGAGGACCGCCGCCGCCTTGGAAAAGGTGCTGAACGCGCCGGGCGCGCCTCAAAGGGAACCCACAAGCTCAGTTCCCATGCCCTGGTGCGTGCCTACAGCCGTGAAGTCGAGCGGCAGAAGATGCTGATCCGCAAGGCGGACGGCGTGCAGCAAAGGCTGGCCTTCATCTCCGGCGCCATGGCCCGGCTTCTGGCGGATGAGGACTTCGTCAATCTCCTGCGCGCGGAGGGGCTGACATCGATGCCGGCCATGCTGGATCCGGGCAAGAGCGGGGGAGACTTGCGATGACTGACAGGGTGCAGGCGGGCTTCGAGGGACAGGCCATCGCGGTGGCGATCGACAGGTTGCTACCGACCCGCTCCGTCCAGCCCGAGATCAACCGGACCCGCAAGTTCGCACAGATCCGCGCCTCGATCCGCGAGATCGGTCTCATCGAACCCCTGATCATCACACCCCCCGATCCCGCGTCCGGCCTTCACATGCTGCTCGATGGCCATCTCCGGCTGCTGGCGATGCGCGAGCTGGAGTTCAACGCCGCCACCTGTCTGGTCTCCCGCGAGGACGAAGGCTACACATACAACAAGCGGGTAAACCGGCTGGCCACGGTGCAGGAGCACTACATGATTCTCCGCGCCCTCGACCGGGGGGTTCCCGAGGAACGGATAGCCAGGGCCCTCGACATCAATGTCGCATCGCTCCGCCGCAAGCGCGACCTCCTCGACGGCATCTGCCCCGAGGTCGAGGAGATGCTCAAGGACCGCAACTTCTCCGCCGACGTGACGCGCAACCTGCGAAAGATGAAGCCGCAGCGCCAGATCGAATGCGCCGACCTGATGTGCTCGATGAACAACTTTTCCATTCACTACGCCGCCGCCCTTCTCGCCGCCACGCCCACCGATCAGCTGGTGGAGCCGGACCAGCCGAAGCGCTTCAAGGGGCTGCCCGCAGCGGAGGTCTCGCGCATGGAGCAGGAAATGTCCCTCGTCCAGAGCCGGTTCAAGCTGATCGAGCAGTCCTACAGCAACGACGTGCTCAACATGGTGCTGGCGCGCGGCTATCTCGGAAAGCTTCTCGCCAACAAGGCTGTCGCCAGCTACCTGCAGCGCCGGCAGCC
>CAIYXE010000326.1 GCA_903930095.1 uncultured Hyphomicrobiales bacterium | reverse complement strand
CCAGCAGGTTCACCTCATCGACATAGAGATAGCCGCGGTTGGCCTGTGCGAGCAGGCCCGGCTCGAATCGCTTCTCGCCATGGGAAAGGGCGTGTTCGAGGTTGAGAGCGCCAAGCACCCTGTCCTCGGTGGCGCCGAGCGGCAGGTCGACGACGGGAATGGGGATCTTGCGCGTCTTTTGGGTGGCCGCCTTCCGGCACTCGGCGCATTGCGCGGCGGGCGCGTCGGGGTCGCAGTGATAGGCGCAGGCCGTGGCGCGGATCTCCGGCAGGAGTGCGGCCAGCGCGCGCACCGCGGTCGACTTCCCCGTGCCCCGGTCGCCGAAGGCAAGAAGGCCGCCGATCAGCGGGTCCACGGCGGTCAGCAGAAGCGCCAGTTTCAACTCATCCTGCCCGGCGATGGCGGAAAACGGGTAACGGGCACTCATGGGATCATCCGGCACTGTGTCATTGATCGTTTGTGTAACATGAAACTGACAGACGGCAAATGCAGCCTGCTTGCAAGAAGCCGCTGGGTGGCCCACGCGCTGGTGGGGTGTGGCACGCCCATCAGCCGCGCCGCGGCATGCGGAATGGCAGCATCATTTGCACCACCGGGTTGCGGAACCGCGCCAGCGACAGGCTCTCGTGAAAGGCGTCGGCCTCTCCCTCCTCCGTCTGCACGCGAAGCAGCGTGCGCGTGTAGAAGGGCGAATCCTCGAGCAGGGAAACCGCCTTGAAGGGCGCGGCCGCACGCATGTGCCTGGCCATGCGCCAGAAGGTCGCCTTCATGTCGCGGCGCGGCGGCACCGCCGCCTCAGCCACCCTGCCATCAGCCGCGATCTCGAGCGCGAAGGCGGAAGTCGCACCACCCTTCAGCACCGTGTCGTAGATGATCGCTGCGCCATCGGCCTTGGCGGCGCGCGACCATACCCAGCTTTCGAAACTGTCTTCGAGCGGAACAGCACCCCAGTTCGAATCGTGATAGCCCACGCCCGACCATGACAGGCCCGGCTTCTCGAACTCTGCCTCGATGCGCGAGAATGGCGCCACGGGCCGCCAGACGTGCAGGCCCTGCGGGTCAAGCCGCGCCTCATGCGCGCACAGCGCGGACGGCGTCAGCCGCACCCGCCCCCTGAGGCGCGAGGGAACCGGCACCGTCACCTCGTCGATGTCGATGACGAGCGTTCCACCCTCCCACCGCATGGCGCTGGGCCCGATGTCGAATCGCGCGGGGCTGCGCGAAATGGACCTCTTCCCGCGCTCCGTCATGCTCCAGCGGTGCCCGCCCTCGCCATAGAGCGCCACGTTGAGCGCGCAGTGATTCTCGGGGTCAGCCCCGCCCCGCCGCCGCGCCAGCGCGTAATAGGGTGAGAATACGCTGCCGACGAAGCCGATGATGGTGAGGCCGTGGCGGCCGTCCTCGCTCAGGCCGTCGAGATACCACCAACGGTAGCCGCCGGACGGAACCGCCGCGTCGAATCCCGTGACGCCATCAGGCTTTCCGCCGCCAGAAGGCCCGAGAGCGCCGCCATCGGCACGCCCGGCCCCGGATGCACGCTGCCCCCCGCCAGGTAGAGCCCCGGAACCGCCGTCCTGGCCCGTGGCCGTTGAAAAGATGCCAGCCATCCGTGCGAGGCCCTCCCATACAATGCGCCACCCGTTGCCGGGAACAGCGCGCCGAAACGTTGCGGGTCGGTCACCACCGTGGTGCCGCCGTCCCATGCCACATCGAGCCCGCATTGCCTGAGCTTCGCCCGCATGGCGCGCTCCACCGCATCCGGGGCTTGCGGCGCATGATCGCCATTGGCGGGCGAATTGACCAGCAGCAGCAGCCGCTCCGGCCCGCCGCCATGGCCCTCGCGGTCCTGCGCGCAGACATAGACCGTGGGCTCCGAGGGATAGCCATTCGTCAGTTCACGGAATTCCTGCGCATAGTCGCGTGAGAAGAACACGTTATGGCGCGCCAGCGGAAAGCCCGATGTCTCGGCCGAAGCAGCCCAGGTGATGGCCGAGAGCGAGCGCGCAGGCGGCGCAACCGGCGCCACCGCCCGGCGGATATCCTCTCCGAGAAGGCCAGATGCCACCGCATTGGCGTCAGCATTGACGATCACCGCCGCGCACGGCAATTCGCCATCGGCCGTCAGCACCGCGCTGGCCCGTCCGCCCGTGGTCCGGATCGCGCGCACCTCTTCGCCAAAGCGGATATCCACGCCCTTGCGCTGCGCAAGGCCGCAAAGCGCCAGCGCCAGTTCATGCATGCCGCCCTTCACCGTCCACACGCCCGCCTGCTCCACATGCGCCACCAGCATCAGCGTCGCGGGGGCAAGGAAGGGAGACGAGCCGCAATAGGTGGCATAGCGCCCGAACAGCTGCTGCAGGCGCGGATCGCGGAAGTGCCGGCCAAGGCCCTTCCACATCGTCTCGAAGGGATTGATTCGCGCCATCTGCGCCAGCCCGCGGAGGCCGTTGGCCGTGGCGAGCGTCAGCGGGTTGGGCCGCTGCGCGCGGATGAAGGGCTTCTCCAGCGTCGCGTAGATGCGCCGCGCCTCAGTACTGAAGGCGAGGAAGCGTTTTGCCTCACCCGCTCCGGCGAAATCGCCGATGGCATCGGCAGAGGCGTTGAGGTCGGCATGCAGGTCCAGCCGCTCCGCCTCGCTCCAGCCGTGGCGCGCCAGCACGCGCAGGGGCTCCAGCGTCACATGCGCGGAAAGCTCAGCACCCGCTGCCGCGAAAAGCTCCTCGAACACCCAGCGCATGGTGAGCACGGTCGGCCCGCCGTCGATCATCCGGCCCGCCACGTCGAGGCGGCGCATCTTGCCGCCAGGGGCTGCAGCGCGCTCGAGCACCAGCACGTCCTCACCTCTGGACGCAAGCGACAGGGCGGCGGCAAGCCCCCCCATTCCAGCGCCGATGACGATGATCGGATCTCGCGGCATCCCACCTCAATGCTTGCCTGTTGCAGAGCCTGCGCAACTATGTCAATGTTTGTTTACAGCTTCAAGTGACGTTTCATATTGACAGTTCACAGAGGACGGCAGGCGATGGACATTGGCACTCTCCTGGAAGGCGAACTGGATCAGGCCGTTTCCCGTGCGGCGAGCGAGGCCTGCCCGCCAAAGCTGGCGGACGCGCTGCGCTATGCGGTGTTTCCCGGCGGCGCGCGCATCAGGCCGCGGCTGGTTCTTGCGGTGGCCAACGCCTGCGGCAACAGGAACCCGACGGCGGCCGTCGCCTCCGCCGCGGCGATCGAACTTCTGCACTGCGCCTCCCTCGTCCATGACGACCTGCCCTGTTTCGACAACTCCGCACTCAGGCGCGGCAAGCCCTCGGTGCATGCCGCCTACGGTGAGCGCCTGGCGGTGCTCAGCGGTGACGCGCTGATCGTGCTGGCCTTCGAATGGCTGGCCGTGCGCGCCGGAGAGCGGCTTGCCCCCCTCACCCGCATCATCGCGTCCTGTGTCGGCGGGCCGTCGGGCATCTGCGCGGGCCAGGCGTGGGAATGCGAGAGCGAGATTGACATCGTGCGCTACCAGCGCGCCAAGACGGGGGCCCTGTTCGCCGCCTGCACCATGGCGGGCGCTGCCTCCTCGGGCTATGAGCCGCTCGGCTGGCAGAAGCTGGGTTTCGCCATCGGCGAGGCCTTCCAGGTGGCCGATGACCTGCGCGACGTTGCCGGATCAGCCGAAAAGCTCGGCAAGCCCGTGCACCAGGACGAGGCCAACCAGCGCCCGAATTTCGTGGCGGAACTGGGCTTTGACGGCGCCATGGGGCATTTCGAGGACTTGCTGGCAGAGGCCATGGCGGCCATTCCGCCCTGCCCCGGCCAGGAGCAACTCGGCCAGCAGATCACCGGCGTGTCGCGCAGCCTCGTCTCCGGGCTTTCCTCGCGCACCGCCGCCGCCTGACCATGGGTTTCGCTGGCGCCGCTGTTGACCGCTGGGTGGCGGCGCGCAACCGCCTTCTCGCAGCCCCGGCCTTCCAGCGTTTTGCCGTTTCTTTTCCGCCCTTCCGGCCCATCGCAAGGCAACGCTCGCGGCAGCTGTTCGACCTGCTGGCGGGCTTTGCCTATTCCCAGGTCCTTTACGCGACGGTCAAGCTCGGCCTGATCGAGATGCTCGCCGAGCGGGCGCTGCCGCTCACCGCCCTCAGCCAGCGCACCGGCTGGCCGGCGGAGCGTCTGGAGCGCCTGCTCAAGGCCGCGGCCTCGCTCCAGGTCCTGGGCCGCACCAGCACCGGCGACTACACCCTCGGCATCCATGGCGCAGCACTTGCGGGCAACCCCTGGATCGCCCGGTTCATCACCCACCACCACCTCCTCTACGAGGACCTGGCGGACCCGCTCGCACTCCTGTCCGGCGAGAAAAAAGATAACAAGCTCAAAGACTTCTGGAACTACAGCTCAACACCCCACGCGGCTGAGTACACCGCCCTCATGGCCGCCTCCCAGGAGGCGGTGGCAGCCGAGATCCTGGCCGCCTATGACTTCAGCCCCCATACCCACCTGATCGATGTGGGCGGCAGCAACGGCACCTTCCTCGCCGCCGCCGCAAAGCGCCACCCGAACCTCGCGCTCAGCCTCTTTGACCTTCCGGCCGTGGCCGATCTCGCCCGCGCCAGGCTCGGCGGCAACGTCGCCATCCATGGCGGCTCGTTCCTGACCGACGAGCTCCCCAAGGGTCCGGATGTCGCCACCCTCATCCGCATCGCGCATGACCATGACGACCCGTCGGTGCGCACCATGCTCGCCGCCATCCGCCGCATGCTGCCCCCCAACGGCGTCCTGATTCTGGCTGAACCGCTCTCCGGCATTCCCGCCACCGCCCCCATCGCGGATGCCTATTTCGGCCTCTACTTCGCCGCCATGGGACAAGGCCGCACGCGCAGCGCCGCCGACATCGAAAAACTGGCCCTGGAAGCAGGCTTTTCATCGCTGAAGCTTGTGAAAACACGCAATGCGGTTGTCACCAGCTTGTTGCGGATCAGCGTGTCATGAACCAGTCATGGATTGTTGTAAGTCACCCTTGACACATAGAAGTGTAAGAGTATGCTTACATCTTGAAGAGTCTCCGGCCTAACACAAAGCCAGGCCGGGGCACCTAGGGAGACCGAAAATGGAGACGGTCGCAGTCGTTCTGGAACAGCCGGGCAAACTGGCGCTCAGGACACTCGCATTGCAGGAGCCGGGAGCGGACGACATCGTCGTCGATGCGCTCTGGAGCGGCATCTCCTCAGGCACCGAACGCCTGTTGTGGGAGGGCCGCATGCCGGACTTCCCCGGAATGGGCTATCCCCTCGTCCCCGGTTATGAGACGGTCGGCATCGTGGCCCAGGGCGGGCATGGCTTCGCCGAGGGTGACCGGGTCTTCGTGCCCGGCGCCAATTGTTACAAGCAAGCGCGCGGATTGTTCGGCGGCGCTGCGGCACGGATCGTGCTGCCCGCCCGGCGCGCCCTGCCCCTCCGAAACATCGAGGGCGAAACCGGAATTCTGGTAGCACTCGCCGCCACCGCACACCACGCAGTGGCGGGCGAGCATGCGGCACTTCCCGAACTCATCGTCGGACACGGCATCCTGGGCCGCCTTATTGCGCGCATCACGATTGCGCTGGGTGGTGAGGCCCCCACCGTGTGGGAAACAGCCGAGGCACGCCGCACCAGCACGGATGGCTATTCCGTCATCGATCCGTCGGCGGATCAGCGCAAGGACTACCGCACCATCTGTGACGCGAGCGGGGCCAACGGCCTTCTTGACCAGCTGATCGGCCGTCTCGCCAAGCGCGGCGAGGTCACACTCGCGGGCTTTTATGAGCAGCCGCTCTCCTTCACCTTCCCGCCCGCCTTCATGCGCGAGGCGCGCCTCCGCATCGCCGCCGAATTCACGCACACCGACATGGAAGCGGTGACGGACCTCATCACCTCCGGGCGCCTGAGCCTCAATGGCCTCATCAGCAACCGCGCCAAGGCTTCCACCGCACCGCACGCCTATCACACCGCATTCACCGATCCTTCCTGCATCAAGATGGCCCTCGACTGGAGTGACCTCGCATGAACAGCATTGACCTCACCCTCGCCCGCGACGCGAAGCTCCGCCAGGAGGCCGCTGAACCGCTGGACCCCGTGCACACGGGGCCGGTGAAGAAGGAAACGCAGATCATCGCCATCTATGGCAAGGGCGGCATCGGCAAAAGCTTCACGCTTGCCAACCTCTCCTACATGATGGCCCAGCAGGGAAAGCGCGTGCTCCTCATCGGCTGCGATCCCAAGAGCGACACCACCTCGCTCCTCTTCGGCGGCAAGGCCTGCCCCACCATCATCGAGACCTCCGCCAAGAAGAAGCTGGCGGGCGAAGAGGTGAAGATCGGCGACGTGTGCTTCAAGCGCGACGGCGTCTTCGCCATGGAGCTGGGCGGCCCGGAAGTG
>CAIYXE010000325.1 GCA_903930095.1 uncultured Hyphomicrobiales bacterium | reverse complement strand
CGGCCCAGTCAGCCGGGGGGGCAACTATCTCGTGGGCGAGCGGGGCCCTGAACTCATCACCGCCGGACGCTCCGGCTACGTCAACAAGGCTGGCTCGTTCCCGGCCGGCGGCATCACCGTCGCGCCGGTCTTCAACATGACCTTCAACGGCAAGACCGACTCCGAGGACGTGGTCCAGCAGATCCGCCGCGTGCTGCGCGACGAGGTCCGCGAGACCTTCCGGGGCGTCTATGCCGATGCCGGGCTGAGGTTCGCCTGATGCTGATGTCGCTGGGGCCCATCCGCTTCGAGGTGTATCCCCTCAATCCCACGGAGTACGAGCACGGCCATGAATCAGGCTTTGTGGAAAAACCCGTGCTGGGCGCGAGACCGCCGCTGGAATGGGTGGGCGAGGGGCCGGAAAGCTGGTCGATCAGGGCGAGGATCTTCCCGCACAAGTTCGGCGGCCTGGGCGACCTCAAGACGCTCTACCAGGCCCGCGCCGCCGGACGCCCGCTCTATCTGATGCGGGGCGATGGCGCACAGATGGGCTGGGTGGTGATCGACAAGGTCTCCGAGCGGTCCAGCTACCTGGATGCACAGGGTATCGGCAAGGTCATCGAGGTGGACATCTCGGTGCGCCGGTCGGCAAAGCCGTCCAACGGCTCCTTCTTCTCGGTTTTCTCTGGGATGTTCTCATGATCGTCGAGCCTGTCACCGTCGAGGGCGAGTTCATTACCGTTTCGCTCATCGTCTGGCGGCGTTTCAGGCGGCCCTTGCCGGGTCTGGTTGAGCAGACATATGACATGAACCCGGGCCTCGGCGAGCTTGGCGCATTTCTTCCCGTTGGCGCCACGTTCGATATGCCTGTTCCGACGCCCCGCGAGCCCGCGATCCTCGATCCTATCAGGTTGTGGTGAAGCCTCATGTCGAAACGTGCGGCGTTCATGGTGACGGTGGCGGGCACCAACATCACCACGATCCTCATGCCAGTGCTGATCTCGCTGACCGTGTCGGACAAGGTGGGAACGCATTCCGACACGGCCTCGCTCGAGGTCGATGACACGGAGGGTCGCATCATCCTGCCGCAGATCGGTGCGCCAGTCATCGTGGCGCTTGGCTGGGAAGGCGGGGGGGTGCGCGTTGTGTTCACCGGCACGGTGGACGAGGTCAGGTCGTCTGGCTCGCGCGGCGGAGGACGGACGCTGTCTATCACCGCCAAGGGCATGGACACCACGAAGAAACCGAAGGAGGGCCAGCAGCGCCACTTCGACGAGAGCACGGTCGAGGACATCCTGAAGAAGGCGGGTGAGACGGCGGGCGTCACGGAGATCGAGATCGATCCGTCGCTGGCCTCGATCAGCCGTAAATATTTCGAGATGCGGGATGAGAGCTTCATCCACATGGGTGAACGCCTCGCCCGCGAGATCGGCGGCAACTTCCGCATCCAGGGCACGAAGGCGACCATGTCGAAGCGCGGCGGGACTTACACCTCCGCCGTCGTGGCGGCGTGGGGACGCAACCTGCACGGCTGGGATATTTCCCCAGCGCTCGGCCGCGCGCAATATTCGAAGCTCCGCGCGCGCTGGTACGACCCGATGAAGGCCGGGTGGCAGGAGACGGAGGAGGGGACCTCCCTTGCCGTTGATGCCCGGCACGATCACCGATACGCCAAGTCCGATGAAGGAGAGGCCAAGCAGCAGACTGCATCCGACGGGGCGACCTCGGAGCGCGATGCGGGCGAGGGGAACGTCACCATCGAGGGCGACACCGCCGCCATTCCGGACGGGCTCTGCATCGTCACCGGCACGCGACCCGGCATCGACGGCCCCTGGCGTATCGAGAGTGT
>CAIYXE010000324.1 GCA_903930095.1 uncultured Hyphomicrobiales bacterium | reverse complement strand
CAAGCCCGGCCTGCAACGGGTCCGGAGGGTAGAGGGGGCCGCCGATATCTCGGCCTTTGGCGGCTGGAGGGCCTATGTCGGGAACCTCGCCCGATGAGGACAGTTTCACGGCTCCAAACGGCATCGGGCTGCTTTGAGGCTTGACTTGCCGCTTCCTGCCGACGTTAACATGGGGATCGACTGACTGATCGGCCTCAGCTGTCCGGCGACGGGCGGATAAAAAAGCACTTGTTCCAAAATCGGGAGGACCCCACCATGAAGACCACACGCAGACAGACCCTAAAACTGATGTCGGCATCCGCCGTCGCCGCGGCGGCGGGCACCGGCTTCTTTGCCGGTATCGCCCATGCCGAAGGCAAGCGCATTGCCATGGTCGTGAAGAACCTCGGCAACAGCTATTTCGACGCCTGCGCCAAGGGCGCGGCCGAAGCGGCGGCCGAAGCCGGCGGCTTCGAGATCATCTACACCGCGCCGACCAAGGCCACCGCGGAAGAGCAGATTGCCGTCATTGACGCGCTGATCGCCCAGAAGGTCGACGGTATCATCGTATCATCCAATGACGCCGATGCGCTGATCCCCGTGGGCAAGAAGGCGATGGACCGCGGCATCAAGGTCATCAGCTTCGACTCCGCCATCGGCGACGGCGGCCGCATAATGCATCTCGACGCCTCGTCGACCCCGCTCATCGGCGCCAAGCAGGTGCAGATGATCGCAAAGACTCTCGGCGGCAAGGGCGAGGTTGCCATTCTCTCCGCCGCCTCCACCATGACCAACCAGAATTCCTGGATCGAGGCCATGAAGGAAGAGTGGAAGAAGCCCGAGTACAACGACATGCCGCTGGTTGCGACCGTCTATGGCGATGACCAGGACGACAAGAGCTACCGCGAGATGGAAGGCCTCGTGAAGGCCTATCCCAACCTGCGCGGCGTGATCTCGCCGACCACCATCGGCATCCGCGCCGGTGCCAAGGCGATCATCGACGGCGGCCTGATCGGCAAGGTCTACATTACGGGCCTCGGCCTTCCCTCCGAGATGAAGGATGCGGTGCTCAAGGGCGCTTGCGACTCCTTCGCCATCTGGAACCCTGTCGACTACGGCTATGCCTCGACGCAGATCATGATCAACATCCTGAACGGTACGGAAGCCGGCCCGGGATCGACGGTCAAGATGGGCCGCATGGGTGAGACCACGGTGGGCGACAACGGCCACGCCGCGATGGGCGAGCCCTTCACCTTCGACAAGACCAATGTTGAGGAATTCGCGAAGATCTTCTGATGACGCCATCCAACGCAAGCCCCCCGCCGCAAGGCGGGGGGCCTGTGCTTTCTCTCGCGCATATCTCCAAGTCATTTCCGGGTGTCCGGGCGCTGCGTGACGTGTCATTCACGCTCAACGCGGGCGAGGTGACGGCACTGATCGGCGAGAACGGTGCAGGAAAATCCACCATTGTGAAGATCCTGACCGGCATCTATGTGCCGGACGAGGGCGACGTGCGCGTCGGCGGCGTGCCGCAGCGCTTTTCCAGCCCGCGCGATTCCTGGGCTGCCGGCATTGCCGCGATCCACCAGGAAACGGTGATGTTCGACGAGCTGAGCGTTGCCGAGAACATTTTCATGGGTCACATGCCGGTGACGGCAGCGGGCCTCGTCGACTGGCCGCAGATGCGCCGCCGGGCGGGCGAACTGCTGAAGCGTATCGACGCCGATTTCGGGCCCGACGCGATGCTGAAGCAGCTTTCGGTCGCCCAGAAGCATATGGTGGAGATCACCCGCGCGCTCAGCCATGAGGCCGGCGTCATCATCATGGACGAGCCGACAGCCGCGCTCTCCCGCAACGAGATCGACGATCTCTTCCGCATCATCGCGCAGCTCAAGGCCGAAGGGCGCGCCGTGGTTTTCATTTCCCACAAGTTCGACGAGATCTTCCGCGTGGCCGATGCCTTCGTCTGCCTGCGCGATGGCGAGCAGGTCGGCAGCGGCAAGATCGCCGACATGACGGAGGCCAGGCTGGTGAGCCTCATGGTCGGCCGCCCCATCGACCAGGTGTTCCCGAAGCGTGATATTGCCATCGGCAATACCGTGCTGAAGGTGGAAGGCCTCTCAAACGCCACCGAATTCGCCGACGTTTCCTTCGAGCTTCGCCGCGGCGAGATCCTGGGGTTTTATGGCCTTGTCGGCGCCGGTCGCTCGGAGGCCATGCAATGCCTGTTCGGCATGACGCCGCCCACGAAAGGCAGAGCGACGCTTAACGGCGAACCGCTTGCAATCTCCTCACCCGGCGATGCCATTGCGGCGGGCATTTCCTATGTTCCCGAGGACCGGCAGGACCAGGGCGCGGTTCTGGAACTGGGCATCCGCGAGAATGTCACGCTTGCTTCACTTGCTGCTCATGTGAAGAGCCTCTTCCTGTCGCGCCCCTCCGAACTGCAGGACGTGCGCATGCTGGGAAAGCGCCTCGACGTGCGCGCGGCCAACTGGGAGCAGCGCCTGGGCGAGCTCTCCGGCGGCAACCAGCAGAAGGTGGTGATCGCCAAGTGGCTGGCCGCGAAGCCCAAGGTCATCATCCTCGATGAGCCGACCAAGGGCATTGACGTCGGCTCCAAGGCGGCCGTCCATGACTTCGTCGGTGAACTGGCGGAAGAGGGCCTCGCCGTCATCCTGGTGAGTTCCGAGCTTCCCGAGATCATGGGGCTCGCGGACCGCGTGATGGTGATGCAGGAGGGCCGGATCGTGGAAGAATTCACGCGCGGGTCGTGGTCAGCCGAAGATATCGTCGCCGCCGCGACGGGCGCACGGAAGGCCGCATGACTGCCATTCTGAAAAGCCGCGAAGCTGCACTCGCCGCCATCATCCTGGTGATGGTCGCCGCGATCGGCGCCTATGCGCCGACCTTCGTGTCCATCGGCAATATCATTCGTGTGCTGAATGACACCTCGATCCTCGCCATGCTGGCGCTTGCCCAGATGATGGTGATCCTGACGCGCGGCATTGATCTCTCCACGGCCTCCGCGCTGGCGCTGGCAGGCATGATTTCCGCCTCGCTGGCGCAGCACCAGCCGGATCTTCCCGTCATCGCCTTTATCGGCCTCGCCATTCTGGTGGGCATCGGGCTGGGGCTGATCAATGGCGCGCTGATTGCGTTTGTCGGCATTCCGCCGATCGTCGTGACACTCGGCACGCTCGCTGTCTATCGCGGCATGATCGTCGTCTATGGCGGTGGCAACCAGGTCAATGCCTCCGAAATGGGCGACACGTTCCAGTCATTTCCCAAGCTGACGCTCTTTGGTTTCTCGACGCTCTTCTGGATCATGCTCGCGGTGTCACTTGCCGTGTGGGTTTTCCTGACGATGACGCGCACGGGCCGGGGCCTCTATGCCGTCGGCGGCAATCCCGTGGCAGCGCGCTATTGTGGCATCGACCTGTCGCGCCAGCAACTCCTGGTCTACACCATTGCAGGCGCCATCTCGGGCCTCTGCGGCTATCTCTGGGTGTCGCGCTATGGCGTTGCCTATTCTGAGATTGCATCCGGCTATGAACTCACGGTCATCGCCGCCTGCGTCATCGGCGGGGTCTCGATTGGCGGTGGTGTCGGCACGGTCGCAGGCACGCTGCTGGGCGCGCTGTTCCTGGGCGTCATCGTGAATGCGCTTCCCGTCATGCAGGTCACGCCCTTCTGGCAGATGGCGATCTCGGGTGCCGTGATCCTCGGCGCGGTCGTCGTCAATGCGCGCGCCGAGAAGCGGGGCGTCAAGCTTATCCTGCCGGAGGCCCGGCGGGCCGCGGGAGCCGCGAAATGACGGCACCTGTCCGCCAGGGGGTTGCCGATCAGGCACCCCGCCGCCTCTCCGACTGGCTATTGCGCTGGGAGACGATCCTCATCGCCCTGTTGGTGGCGGTTATCATCGGCAACACGGCGATCTCGCCTTACTTCCTCGACATCTACAACTTGTCGGACGCCACCTATAACTTCTCGGAGAAGGCCATCGTCGCGCTGGCCATGGCGCTTCTCATCATCACGCGCGAGATCGATCTGTCGGTCGCAGCCATTATTGCGCTGGCCTCACTGGCCACGGGCCTTGCCGCGGAGGCGGGCGCGCCGCTCTGGGTTCTGCTGCTGGTGGGACCCGGGGTCGGCGTCTTGTGCGGCGCCTTTAACGGGTTCCTTGTCACCGGCATTGGCCTGCCGTCCATCGTCGTCACCATCGGAACCATGTCACTTTATCGCGGGCTGGCCCAGGTGGTGCTGGGCGACCAGGTCATCAAGCAATATCCGAAGGACTATACGGCGATCGGACAAAGCTATCTCGTCAGCTGGCCGCCGCTGCCCCATTCCTTCGTGATCTTCCTGGCGCTGGCGGTGGTCTTCGCCATCGTTCTGCACATGACGGCCTACGGCCGGAAGCTCTATGCGATCGGCAACAATCCGACGGCCGCGAAGTTCTCCGGCATTCCCGTGGAGAGCATCCGCTTCCAGCTTTTCGTGCTGACGGGCCTGATGTCAGGGCTGGCGGCCACGCTGCTCACCGCACGCATCGGCTCCACGCGGCCCAACATCGCTCTGGGCTGGGAGCTTGAGATTATCACCATGGTGATCCTGGGCGGCGTGTCGATTGCGGGT
>CAIYXE010000323.1 GCA_903930095.1 uncultured Hyphomicrobiales bacterium | reverse complement strand
TATGCCCCAGCTGGGACCGGAACCGCATCTCCATCCGCAAGCAGTCGTACGCCAGTCCCGCCTCGGTGCCTTCGTGGAAATCGGGGAGGGCAGCCATATCCTCGAGTCGGAACTTGGCGATTACAGCTATACCGCCCGTTACGCCGACATTGCCTATTCGATGATCGGCAAGTTCGCGAACATTGCGGCCTACTCCAGGCTCAACCCGGGCGAGCACCCCTATCATCGCGCCTCACTGCATCACTTCATGTATCGCTCAAGTTACTTCTGGCCGGATGAACCGGATGAACAAGCAGTCTTCGACTGGCGGCGATCACGGCCCGTGCGGGTGGGGCATGACACATGGATCGGTCACGCCGCCTTGATCATGAAGGGGGTCACCATCGGCACGGGGGCCATCGTGGCCGCGAACTCTGTGGTGACGAAGGATGTCCCTCCCTATGCAGTGGTGGCTGGCACGCCCGCCAGGATCATCAAGTGGCGGCATCCCCAGCCGGTGGCGGATAGGTTGCAGGCGCTTGCCTGGTGGGACTGGGAGCATCAGGCCCTGCGCGCGGCGCTGCCTGACTTCCGTGCCCTGTCTGCTGAAGCTTTTCTGGAGAAATACGAGACGCTCTGACCTCGTCATGTGACCGTTATAATCGGCTGATTAATGATCCCATGATTCCCGATCAGATCATTGAGCAACCGGCTCCCCGCGCGGCCTGGATGCGCTTGCTGTCGCTTTCCGACTGGAGCGACTTCAACACCTGCGGAAGTTGTTTCGCGGCTACTCCGCATGAAATGCTCCGCAGCCCGGAAACTGGCCTCGTGATGCTGAGAGGCCGCATGGGATCCACGGGAGCTGCTTTCAACCTCGGCGAAGCAACCGTCACACGGTGTGCTGTGCGGCTGAAGAGCGGCGAGGAAGGCCATGCTTACGTGATGGGGCGCAACGCCGCCCACGCCCATCTAGCGGCCATCTGCGACGCGCTCCTGCAAACGGCCGAAGGCGCCCCGGAGGTTCGCGGCAAGGTGCTGGCTCCCCTCGAAGTCAAGCTGCAAGCCGAGCGCATACTAGCGTCCACCAAGGCCGCTGCCACGAAGGTCGATTTCTTCACCATGGTACGCGGCGATGATTGAGCGTGGCTTCGCCGATGTGGCGTTTGATTCGGCGCGTGTCTTCCGCGCCATCATGCAGGCGATGGCGCGCCCCGGGCTTGTCATGAATGCCAGACCTCCGCTGGCGGCTCCGCCCCCGCTGTTGCAGACAACGGCGGCCGTGGCTCTCACGCTCTGCGATTTCCAGACGCCTATCTGGCTCGCATCGGGATTGCGCAGCGCCGAGGTTGAAAAATATCTTCGCTTTCATACCGGAGCGCATATCACCGGACGGATCGAAGAGGCGCAGTTCATCCTCGTCCCGGCGGATGATGTTCCCGAGATACAAGCTGTTGCGCTGGGCACGCATGAATATCCTGACCGTTCGGCGACACTGGTGATCCAGGTCAGTGGATTCAGGACGGGCGATGTCGAACTCTCAGGCCCTGGCATCAGAGCGGCCGCGGACTTCGGCGTTGAAGGTTTGGGTGCGTCGTTCTGGGCAGCCATGGCGGAGAACCACGCGCGCTTTCCTGTCGGCATCGATGTGATTTTCACAAGCGGCAAAGCGATTGCGGCACTCCCGAGGTCTACGGCCATCAAGTTGAAGGAGATTGCCTGATGTATGTTGCCGTAAAGGGCGGCGAACAGGCGATCGATGCGGCGCATCGATTGCTGGCGGAAGAGAGGCGTGGCGATCCAGGCGTTCCCTCTCTGACACTGGCGCAGATCGCCGAGCAACTCACCCTCGCGGTGGACCGGGTAATGAATGAAGGTTCTCTCTATGACCGGGAACTTGCAGCCCTCGCCGTCAAGCAGGCACGGGGCGACTTGATCGAGGCGATCTTCCTGATCCGCGCGACGCGGACGACACTGGCGCGCTTTGGCTATTCCGAACCCATGGAAACGCATGACATGCGCGTGAAACGCCGCGTTTCCGCGGCTTTCAAGGACATCCCGGGCGGCCAGATCCTGGGCCCTACCTTCGATTACACACACCGCCTGCTTGATTTCTCTCTCGCAGGCGACAGCGAACCGCCCGAGGCTGCCGCGGCGCCAGCGGGCCTTCCCGGCGGCTTGCCCCGTGTCCTCGCCTTGCTGGATGCGGAGGGCCTGATTGAACAGCCGTCGGCGGAAGCGGGCCAGCCTGGTGACATCACGCAGGACCCCTTGAATTTCCCCGCCGGCCGCGATCTTCGCCTGCAGAACCTGGCGCGCGGTGATGAGGGATTTCTTCTGGCGCTGGCCTATTCGACGCAGCGCGGCTACGGCCGCACGCATCCCTTTGCGGGCGAAATCCGTGTGGGCATGCTCGAGGTGAGCTTTACGCCGGAGGAGTTGGGATTTCCGGTCGTCATCGGCGAGATCACCGTCACCGAATGCGAGATGATCAACCAGTTCAAGGGTTCGGCGACGGTCAAGCCGCAGTTTACCCGCGGCTATGGCCTGTGCTTTGGCCAGGCCGAGCGCAAGGCGATGTCCATGGCCCTCGTGGACCGCTCGCTCCGCGCGGGCGAACTGGGTGAGGAGCGTGTGGCCCCGGCGCAGGACGAGGAATTCGTGCTCTCGCATTCTGACAACGTGCAGGCCACGGGCTTTGTCGAGCACCTGAAGCTTCCGCACTACGTCGACTTCCAGTCCGAGCTCGTCATGCTGCGCCGGATGCGCAGCGATGATGGCAAGGACAAGCTGGAAGCCGCCGAATGAACGCTCCTGCATACAACTTCGCCTATCTCAATGAGCAGACCAAGCGGATGATCCGCCGGGCAATCCTGAAGGCCATCGCCATTCCCGGCTATCAGGTCCCCTTCGCGAGCCGTGAGATGCCGATGCCCTATGGCTGGGGCACGGGCGGCGTGCAGGTGACAGCATCGATTCTGACGCCCGAGGACACGCTCAAGGTGATCGACCAGGGTGCTGACGACACCACCAATGCGGTGTCCATCCGGAAATTCTTCGTCAAGACTGCAGGCGTGGCGACAACCGAGCGCACCGCAGAAGCGAGCATCATCCAGACCCGGCACCGCATCCCGGAAACATCGCTCACAGAAGACCAGATCCTCGTGTTCCAGGTACCCATACCGGAGCCACTTCGCTTCCTCGAGCCGCGCGAGACCGAGACACGCAAGATGCATGCGCTGGAGGAATATGGCGTCATGCATGTGAAGCTTTATGAGGATATCGCGCAGTATGGCGAGATCGCCACCACCTACGCCTATCCAGCCAAGGTGGCGGACCGCTACGTGTTCGATCCCTCGCCGATCCCCAAATTCGACAACCCCAAGCTCGATGATTGCCCGGCGCTGCAGCTGTTCGGCGCCGGCCGCGAGAAGCGCATTTACGCGGTTCCACCATACACGAAGGTGAAGAGCCTCGATTTCGAGGACCATCCGTTCGAGGTGCAGAGGTGGAGCGAGCCCTGCGCGCTGTGCGGGTCAACCGCGAGCTTCCTTGACGAGATCGTCATGGACGACAAGGGCAAGCGCATGTTCGTCTGTTCCGATACAGATTTCTGCGCAAAGCAGAGAGGCGAGGCATGAAGCCGCTACTCTCTGCGCAATCCGTTACCCGATATTACGGCGACCGGGCTGCCTGCCGCGATGTGTCCTTCGATCTCTATCCCGGCGAGGTTCTGGCGGTCGTCGGCGAATCGGGTTCCGGCAAGACGACCCTTTTGCGCTGTCTCTCGGGTCATCTGCCAGCAACATCCGGAACCGTCGCCTACACCATGCGCGATGGCCGTCGCCTTGCGCTCGATGCGATGAGCGAAGCGGAGCGGCGGCTGCTGATGCGCACTGACTGGGGCTTTGTCCACCAGGATGCGCGTGACGGGCTGCGCATGGGCGTTTCCGCCGGCGCCAATGTCGGCGAGCGCATGATGGCGGTGGGCGAGCGTCACTATGGCCGCATACGTGCTACCGCGGCGGACTGGCTGAAGCGTGTCGAGATTCCGGAAGATCGGATGGACGACAACCCATGGTCCTATTCGGGCGGCATGCGCCAGCGCCTGCAGATTGCGCGAAATCTTGTGACGTCACCGCGGCTTGTATTCATGGACGAGCCGACGGGCGGGCTTGATGTGTCTGTTCAGGCAAGGCTTCTGGACCTGATCAGGGGGCTGGTCCGGCGGCTTGATCTTGCGGCAATCGTCGTGACGCATGACCTCGCTGTCGCGCGATTGTTGTCATCTCGTATGATGGTGATGCAGCAGGGGAGGGTTATCGAACAGGGCCTTACGGATCAGGTTCTGGAGGATCCCCAGGCGCCCTATACGCAGCTTCTCGTGTCATCGGTGTTGCAGGTTTGAGTGATGTCAGCCGTTCTGAAAATAGAAGAACTGGGGAAGACCTTCGAACTGCATCAGCAGGCGGGGGTACGAATCCCGGTGTTCGAAGGCCTGTCCGCCGCGGTGGATGCAGGTGAATCCGTCGCGGTGACAGGTCCCTCGGGGCGGGGCAAGAGTTCGCTTCTCAAGCTGATCTACGGAACCTACCGAGCCAGTGCCGGGGCCGTCCGCGTTCTGGCGGATGGGCATTGGGTAGATGTGGTGACAGCAGAGCCGCGCGAGATGCTTGCGCTGCGGCGGAGCACCATCGGTTACGTCACGCAGTTCCTGCGTGTCATTCCGCGCGTTCCTGCCGAAGCAGTGGTGGCCGAACCGCTCATCGACAGAGGCGTTCCTGCGGACCAGGCAGTGGAGCGGGCGCGGCTGCTGCTGGACAGGCTCAATATTCCGGAGCGCCTGTGGCATCTCTCGCCCATGACCTTCTCCGGCGGCGAGCAGCAGAGGGTCAACATCGCGCGGGGCTTTGCCGCGCATTTCCCCATTTTGCTGCTCGATGAGCCAACTGCCTCTCTCGACCTCGGCAACCGCCAGCGCGTGCTTGAACTCATCGAGGAAGCACGCGGCAGGGGGAGCGCCATCATTGGCGTGTTTCATGACGAGCATGAACGCCGCCGCGCCTGCACACGCGAACTGGCGCTGGACTGACCGATGGATGGGGCAGAGGTCATGCGCTACGCCGTCTATTTCGCACCCCCGCCGGGAACGCTGCTGCACGCGCTCGGCTCACGCTGGCTGGGGCGTGACAGTCACAGTGGCGAAGACCTTGCGCAGCCCGCGGTGGCAGGACTTCATGGCCTGACGGCGGAGGCCCGGCGCTATGGCTTCCACGCCACCCTGAAGCCACCATTCGCAATCCGCGATGGGATTGGGGGAGAGGCCATTCTGCGCGCCGTTGCAGCGCTTGCCGCCTCTGAAATCCCTTTTGAGTTAGGGCTCCGCGTCGCTCTGCTTGATGGCTTCATGGCTTTGCTGCCGGATGCTCCCTGTCCGGCGCTTGATGCGTTGGCCGCCCGCTGCGTGCGTGATCTGGACGGGTTCCGGCGCCCGCCGACGGCCACTGAACTGGCCCGCCGCCGCAAGGCACCCCTCACGCTCCGGCAGGAAGAAAACCTTGAACGCTGGGGCTACCCTTACGTGTTCGAGGATTTCCGGTTCCACATGACTCTGACTGAGCGTCTGGCGGATGATCAGGGCGGAGCACTCGTTGCCGCGGCGAACGCACATTTTGAGCCAGCCCTGGCGCAACCTGTTGCCATCGGCGGCTTGACTCTTTTTTGCGAGGCCGGGGCAGGCCGCCCCTTCCTCGCCATTCGCCATTTCCCGTTTCAGGGGTCGGCTGCGGAGGCTGCAGAATGAACGAGACCATCTTCACCAATGCACGCGTGGTTCTGCCCGGCGAAATCCTCGACGGGTCCGTCGTGCTGCGCGGTGGCAGGATACACGAGATCATCGAGGGCAATGTGTCGTCCGCCGCGGAGGACATGGAGGGTGACTACCTCGTTCCGGGCCTCGTTGAGTTACACACCGATCATCTCGAGAACCACTACCATCCGCGCCCCGGCGTGGCATGGCCGGCGATACCGGCCGTGATGGCCCATGACGCGCAGGTCGCGTCCGCCGGGATCACAACGGTGTTTGACGCGCTGCGGGCCGGCACCTTCGATCCCGGGGATCTTTCGGGCCATCACGCGAAAATTCTCTCAGCGGCGATTTCCGATGCCCAGCGGCAGGGCCGCCTGCGGGCGGAGCATTTCATCCATCTCCGCTGCGAGTTGCCATGCCCCGATACGGCAGAAGCCGCTGAGGGAGCCGCCGAAGCGGGTCCGCTGCATCTCATCTCGATCATGGATCACACGCCGGGCGCGCGGCAGTTCGTATCGATCGACAAATTCAAGGAATACTACATCGGCAAGAAGATCGTCCTGCCCGAGTTGATGGATGACTACATTGCCGAGCGGCAGGATATGCAGGCCAGGCATGCCGCGACCAACAAGCAGGCCGTGCTGGCGCTGGCCGCACGCCTGGGCACGCGGCTTGCCAGTCATGATGATGCGACGGAGGCGCATGTCGATGAAGCCATTGCGGACGGCGTGTCGATCGCCGAGTTCCCGACGACGCGGGAGGCAGCACAGGCCGCACACCGCAATGGCATTGCCGTTCTGATGGGGGCGCCCAACGTGGTGCGGGGCAAGTCGCACTCGGGCAACATATCTGCTGCCGAAGTGGCGGCGAGCGGCCATCTCGACGTGCTTTCGTCTGATTATGTGCCGTCGAGCCTTCTTCCTGCGGTGTTCCGCCTCGCGGAATCGGCTCCAGGCATGACGCTGCCGCAGGCCATGCGGCTGGTGACGCTCAATCCCGCCCGTGCCGCGGGCCTCGACGACCGCGGAGCCATTGAGCCACGCCGCCGCGCCGATCTCGTTCAGGTTCGGATGTCGGACGGCATTCCCGCCGTGCGCCGGGTATGGCGCGAGGGCAGGAGGGTGATGTGACGACGGTTGGTCATGGCCATCTCGTTCTGGTTGTCGGTCCCAGCGGCGCCGGCAAGGACAGCGTGCTCAGTGGCGCGCGCGCTGCCTTCGCGGGCCAGCGCAACATGGTGTTTCCCCGGCGGTTTGTGACCCGTCTCGCCGCGGCTGAAAGCGAAGATCACGTGTCGATGACGGAGATGGAGTTTGCCATTGCGGTTGCGGAGGACGCCTTCGCATTGTGGTGGCGTGCGCACGGAAATTTCTATGGCATTGGACGTTCCGTCGAGGCCGACCTCGCCTTGGGAGGGGTGGTCGCCGTCAACTGTTCGCGGACCGCCATTGCTGAGGCGCAGGAGCGATTCCCCTTTGTGACGGTTGCAGAGATCACCGCACCACCGGAGGTTCTGGTAAAGCGCATCGTTGCGCGCGGCCGCGAAACGCCAGAGCAAGCGATGGCGAGGGTTTCCCGTGAAACACCGCCCTATCCTCCAGGCGTCCGCGTGGTCACGATCCTGAACGACGGCGACCTCGGGGATGCCGTGCGGCAGTTCTGCCAATTGCTGGTCTCTTTACAGGATCCGGCTGCGAACCCAGGTGGAGGCCCGCTCGACGGCGAGAACCAGCAGGAAGATCGCAATGATGATGGTCGCGGCCTGGTCATAGTCGAACAGCTCTAGCGAGACCTTCAATTCGATTCCGATTCCGCCCGCGCCGACGAGCCCGAGCACCACGGATCCGCGCGTCGCCTTCTCGAGGGAGAACAGCGAGGTATTGATCATGGAAGGCAGTGCCTGCGGAATGACCGACGAGAAGATGATGCCGCTGCGGCGGGCACCCATCGCCGTCAGCGCCTCACGCGGGCCCTTGTCCGTCTCCTCCATGGCTTCCGCGAAGAAACGTGCGGCAAAGCCGATGGTGTCAACCATGAGGGCCAGCACGCCGGCCGCCGGGCCAAGGCCCACCGCGATCACGAAGAAGATCGCCCACACGAGATCCGGAACGGTGCGGAAGAACGCCACAAGACCGCGTACCGCCCATACCAGCAGTGGATGAGGTGACAGGCTCGGCGCGGCGAGGATCGCCAGTGGAAGGCTGATGACGAGGCCGAGAATGGTGCCCGCCACCGCCATCTGGAAGGTCTGGAGCAGTGACCACAACACCGGCTCCAGCCGATCCAGGGACGGCGGAAACATCTGGCCTGCCAGCCGGCCCAGCGCCGGAATTCCGCGGGCGAGCCTGTCGAAGGAGATGCCGGATGTGGTGAAGCTGGCAATCACGAAGGCAATCACCGCGAGGCTTAGCACAAATGTCAGCGCGCTTGGCCGGGCCAGCCGCGAAGGAAGCAGATGATCAGACATAGAGCCCCCTGAGCTCGCTTTCTTTCATGCTGTGGGCTGGCGCATCGAGCATGATCTTTCCGTTGCCGATGGCGATGACCCGGTCGGCGAAATTGAGCGCATGAGTGAGATTGTGTGACGTGAAGACCACGGTCTTGGCCTCCTGGCGCATCAGGCTCGCGAAGAGCTCCATGATCTCGTCACCGGCCTGGGGGTCGAGGCTCGCTGCTGGCTCGTCAGCCAGCACGATGTCCGGCCGCTGCATCAGGGCGCGCGCGATCGCAACCCGTTGTGATTGCCCGCCTGAGAGCGAGTCCGCTCGCTGGCTTGCGGTCTGCGCGAGGCCGACCCGCTCGAGGCAGCGATAGGCCTCGGCCCTCACATCCTGTGGAGCAATCGACTGCAGCCAGGCCCGCGCCCCGTAGTTTCTGGCCTGGGCGCCGTGCACCACATTGGTGAACGCTGAAAGGCGGCCGACAAGATTGTGCTTCTGGAACACGAACCCCAAGCGCCTGCGCACGCCGCGCAGCGTCCGGCTGCTGCCGAGCACATTCTCGCCGAGGACCTCGATCGATCCACCATCCGGTTCGATCAGACGCGGGATGCAGCGGAGAAGGGTTGACTTGCCCGCCCCGTTGGCGCCGATCAGTGCGACAAGACTCCCCGGGGCGACATCCAGAGAGATGTTTGAGAAGACCGGTTTGGCTGCTGAGAAGGCCTTCGACAGTCCCCGAAGCGAAATCGCGGCGGAGCTGTGCTCCGCCGCGGCTGTCATGTCGTGAACCTGGAGGTTCAAGTTACTCACCAAGGAACTTGGAGAATTCGACTGCTCCGATGGTGCCATACATTCCGCGCACCATGTCGTAGTCCTTGTCGCTGACCGTGGCGACGAAATAGCCGCCCTCATACTTCTTGTTGTCTTCGCCCTTGATGACGCCCGCCATCAAGACGTCGCCCTTGTCGAGGAAGGCCTTGCGGACCGACTCGATGACTTCCGGCTTGACGAAGCTGGCGGCCAGGAGGATGTCGTTCGGAAGATCGGGGCCACGGCCCACTACGGTGAACTTCTGGCCGGGGAACTTCTCGCGCACGGAGCGCAGATGCGTCAGGTTCATGCCAACGGCCTGGACGTCACCGCGGATCATCGCCTCGACGGCGACGTTACGCTTGATGATCTCGGCCGTGTAGTCGACGTTGTACTTGAGGCCCGCATCGGCCAGCACCTGCGCCGGGCCCAGCTGTTGCGACGTGGATCCCACTTCGCCAAAGGCAACCTTCTTGCCCTTCAGATCCGCGAGGGTTTTGATGTCGCCTTCAGCCATGACGACGACCTGCGAGAAGTAGTCCGGACGGTGCCAGGCAACCACGGGCTTGGCTTCCGTGAGCTTGGCGAAGATCACGTATTCGGCAGGACCGGTCAGAACAAAATCCACCTGCTCCGCACGCATTGCCTCGACGGCTGCCGTGCGGTTGTTGACCGCGGTGAACTCGACGTCCAATCCGGAAGCTTTCTCAAGTTCCTCGACGAAGCCGCCGAACTCGCGCTGCAGCTGTTCCATGCCTTCGACGTCGGTCACGGCGAAGCGAATGGTTTCGGCCGAAGCGGCGTTTGTCAGCAGCCCGGCTGCAAGGGCCACGGCAGCAAAGTAATTCCAGAGTTTCATGTCTCTCCTCCTGTTGAGGAGACCCTCTCATCAAGCTTTCATGACGCTGTCATGAAGATGGGCGATTTCCCGTCACAACACGGAGCATGACATGCCTGATATGACGCGGAGCGATATGGAAACTGTGGTTTGGGGCGGCCGCTGCCTGCTTCCGGGAGAGGGATTGGTTCCTGCCGATCTCGTCTGCGCTGGCGGCCGCATCGTCGAGATACGGAGGGGCGGGGGCCTGGGCAGAGGCGGTCTTGATGCATCGGGTTGCCTTGTCCTTCCCGGGATCGTCGACATTCACGGCGATGCCTTCGAACGGCAGATCATGCCCCGGCCAAGGACGATGTTTCCGCTTGATATCGCCATGCTTGAGACCGACCGGCAACTTATCTCCAATGGGGTGACCACTGCTTATCACGGCATCACTGTCTCATGGGAACCTGGCCTCAGAAGTCTTGAGGAGGCCAGAAGGATCATCGCGGCGCTGGACGGTCTCGAGCCGCGCCTTCGGTCCGATCATCGCCTCCATATCCGCTGGGAGACCTTCGCACTCGATGAGATGGCGGAGGTCGAGGCGCTGTTCAAGCGTGCCAAGAAACCGCTTCTGGCCTTCAATGACCACACGACCCCCTCGATTGCCGGCTCGCGCGCCGACATCAAGATCCGCAGCGCGGCTGAGCGGGCCATGGTCGACGTTGAGCGCTATTGGCAGATCCTTCACGACATAGCGGCACGCGCGGGCGAGGTCCCGGCGGCCATCCGCCGGCTGGCTGCAGCAGCAGCATGCGATGGCGCCCCCATGCTCTCGCACGACGATTGCTTGCCCGAAGACCGTTCGGCCTTCCGCCAAATGGGTGTGCGGATCGCCGAGTTCCCGATGAACGCATCCACGCTCGACGCCGCTGCCGAAGCAGGCGATGTCGTCGTTCTTGGCGCGCCAAACGTGGTGCGCGGCGGCAGCCACAATGGAGCCATCGGTGCAGAGCACGCCATCCGGCAGGAGAAGTGCTCCGTGCTGGCATCAGATTACTATTATCCGGCTCCCCTTCAGGCTGTCATTGCGCTGGAACAGCGCGGCGCCCTGCCGCTTGAGAAGGCTTGGGACATGATCAGCCAGGCTCCAGCTGCGGCATGCGG
>CAIYXE010000322.1 GCA_903930095.1 uncultured Hyphomicrobiales bacterium | reverse complement strand
GGCGAAGACCTTCTCCATTGTGCCCAAGTCCTCGCAGGATGCCTCCGGCGCGACCGACCTGGTGCGCAAGTCTCAGTTCGACACGGCGCTATCCGGCAAGGCAAGTACAACTCACAGCCACGCGATCTCGGACGTCACGGGCCTTCAAGGCGCTCTCGACGCCAAGCTGGACGATTCGCAGACATCGGCTTTCGGCCTCTCGCTGCTCGACGATGCCGATGCGGCAACAGCGCGAACCACCCTCGGTCTCGGCACCGCCGCGACGTCCAGTACCTCTGCCTTCGCTGCAGCAAGCCACGCGCATGCCATCGGCGATGTGACGGGTCTTCAGACGGCGCTGGACGGGAAGGCAGCAACTACGCATGCCCACGCCATCGGCGATGTGACGGGCCTGCAGGCTGTCCTCGACGGAAAGGCGGCCTCCTCTCACGCGCATGCCATTGCCGATGTCACCGGCCTCCAGACAGCACTCGACGGCAAGGCGGCGCTCGCCTCGCCAGCCCTCACCGGTACGCCGACCGCACCCACCGCCGCAAACGGCACGAACACCACCCAGCTCGCCACCACAGCCTTCGTGCTGGGCACCAGGCTCGATCAGCTCGCCCAGCCCACGGCGGACGTGCCGTTCAATTCCCGCAAGATCACCGGCCTCGGCGATCCAACGGCCGCGCAGGACGCCGCGACCAAGAACTATGTCGATCTCGCGGTGCAGGGGCTCGATCCCAAGCAGTCGGTGAAAGCGGCATCGACCGCTAACATTGCCACCCTCTCCGGCGCCATGACCATCGACGGCGTTTCGCTCGTCGCGGGCGACCGGGTGCTGGTCAAGGATCAGACCAGTTCCGCCCAGAACGGGGTTTACGTCGTCGCCGCAAGCACCTGGGCGCGCGCCGCCGACATGGATGCCTGGGGTGAACTGGTCTCGGCCTATCTCTTCGTCGAGCAGGGCACGGTCAATGCCGACATGGGCTTCCTGTGCACCGTCGATCCCGGCGGCACGCTGGGCACCACCCCCATAAGTTTCGTGCAGTTCAGCGGGGCGGGGCAGATCGTGGGCGGTGCAGGGCTGACCAAGACCGGCAACACCCTCGATATCGTGACCGCCTCCTCTGCCCGCATCGTCGTCAACGCCGACAGCATCGATCTTGCCGCCACGGGCGTGGGGGCAGGCACCTACCGCTCTTTGACGGTCGATGCCTATGGTCGAATCACCGCCGGATCCAACCCCACCACGCTGGCGGGCTACGGCATCACCGACGCCCAGCCGTTGGACACGACGCTCACCGCCCTCGCAGGGCTTGCCACCGCCGCCGACCGGCTGCCCTATGCCACGGGCGTCGATACCTTCGCGCTTGCCACATTCACAGCCTTCGCGCGCTCCCTCGTGGACGACGCGGACGCCGCCACGGGCCGTGCCACTCTCGGCCTTGGCACGCTGGCAACACAGGCCGCGAACAATGTCTCCATCACCGGCGGCACCCTCGACGGCGTGACGCTCGACGGCGGCACGTTCTGACGCAGCAGTGATCGTTTTTCCCCGCCAGACAGCAGCTGAAAGGGATCCCCCATGGGAATCAAATTGAAGAGGTCGGCGGTCGCCAGCAAGGCTCCGGCCGTCGCTGACCTCGAACTGGGCGAGCTGGCCGTCAACACATTCGATGGCAAGCTCTACCTCAAGAAGAACGACGGCAGCGACGCCATCGTGGAAGTCGGCCCGGTGCGCTCGGTCGCCGGCAGGACGGGTGCTGTTGCCCTCGCCATCGCAGATGTCGCTAGCTTGCAAACTGCCCTCGACGGCAAGCAGGCGGCAGGCTCCTATGCCGCCTCCGTTCATACCCACACCATCGCCAGCGTCACCGGACTCCAGACGGCGCTCGACGCCAAGGCCGACCTGAGCTCGATACTGGGCAGGCGCACGGTGAACTTCCCGGCCGCCGCGATGATCGCCCGCGCCACCAGCGGCGCGCAGTCGGGAACCGAGGAGATGGCGACCAACGACGTCATGGTCCGCTTCTGGGCCTTTGACGCCACGGTGTCGGAGGCGGTCCAGACCGTCCCCGTCAGGATGCCCAGGTCGTGGAACGAGGGCGCCGTGCAGGTCCAGTTCATCTGGAAGCACCCCGCCACCACCACCAGCTTCGGCGTTCGCTGGGGCGTGCGCGCGCGCGCCTTCAGCGACAACGAAGCGCTCGATGCGGCGTGGGGTACCGCGCAGGAGGTGAGCGACACGGGCGGCGTCACGAACAACGTCTACATCACCTCCTTCTCTGCCGACCTGACGATTGGCGGCAGCCCCGCCGAAAACGACATGGTGATCTTCGAGTTCTACCGCGCCCCCGCCAACGCCGCCGACACGATGGCCGGCGACGCCCAGCTCATCGAGGTGACGATGACCTACACCGTCAACGCCGCGAAGGACGACTGACCCATGCTCGAGGCCACGCAGCTGACCGGGTTCGGAGCGGACGATCTTACGCCCGGCCCTCATGAATTGTTCTATGCGGGACGCAGGAGCGAGAATAGTTCGTTCAACTACAATGAAGGCACGTTCGACATTGGCCTTGAGTTCGCCGACCGCCTGGTCGTCATCGGCCACCTCACTTCTGGTGGCGTGTGGGGCAATGGGGCCATCGTAAACGGCAAGGCGGCAGAGTGGATCGGCGGATCGAATGCTGGCGGCGAGCATCAATGGTTCATATGCAAGCAGCCACCGGGGGCGGGAGTTGTTACCATCAGAGTGAATATGTCCGGCGCTGGCGCAAGCGGAATGATGGTTTGGGTCATCAAGGGCGGCTGCGGTGCAAACCCCGTTCGGCAGATTGCCAGCGGCTACAGAAACAACACCAACAGTGCCGCAGGATATTTCAGCTCAGAAGTCCCACTCAATGCGATGGTCTTTGCCATCGGGCAAAAGCTGTCGACAAATGCCTTCGCTGGCATTGGCTCAAATCTCGGCGGCGTGCTGACACAGAACGCGAACTATGTGACCTATACAGGCGCTGGCTATGGCGGCGGCATGATCGACAAAACGACTACCTACAGAAGCGCGGGAAGCGGATATGTTTCATCGAGCGGATCAGACAGCAGCAAGACGCAATCGATCTGTGCCATCGCGATCAATAAGGCCGCGTAAGGAGACGATGCAATGACTGAATATGCACTCGTGATCGACGGCTCCTTCATGGAAATACGGCAGTATTCGGCGAAGCCCGCCGACATCCCGCACAAGAAGGTGACGTGGCACGAGGTCGTGCGGGACGATGGACCCACCGCGTTCACCGGGCTCGAGGATGGCAGCTGGGTGGTCCGCGCGGCGCTGCCGACGCTGGAAGAACTTCGCGCAAGGAAGCTCACGGAGCTTGCCTCTCTCCGTTGGGAGAAGGAGACCGGCGGCACCGTGTTCAATGGTATGCCTGTCGCCACCGACGCCGTGAGCCAGACCAAGTACATCGGCGCGGTGGTGGGCGCGCAGATCGACCCGGATGCCGTCATCAACTGGAAGATGGCGGATGGCACATTCGTGACCCTCGATGCCGCTGCCATCACCGCCGTAGCCATGGCGGTGCGGGCGCATGTCCAGGCGTGCTTCGACAGGGAGGCGGAATTGAAGGCGCAAATAGAAGCTGCCGTTACTGCAGAAGAAATTGCGGCAGTCGACCTCAACACCCGCTGGTCGTGAGATGAAGGGAGCGTGCCGCATGCAGCGCCAGCACGCCCTCCGGAAGCATACATGACCGGAGACCCGGCCATGCCCGGCCGGCGAATCCTCAAGTCGGCTTGATGGGCTCCGGGCGGGTTCGCCGCCATTCCCATCGCCATGCTCGATCCGCCACGCCGTGTGGCTTCTCCCACGGTCCCCGCGCTTCATGGGTCCGGGTCCCCGTCGGCAATCGTTACCACAAATGCGCGGAAAGCCGTTTCCGGAAGCGGGTAAGTTCTTTCCGGCATGATCGCCCCGCACTGCCCTTCGCGGGCCTGCCACTGCTGACTGGCAGCAGTTCGAAGGTTTGGTAATTGGCTGAATGAATAGCTGTCTCTGGGGACAGGTCATCGATCTGCCATTTGGCAAAGCCCACTTGTGGAGCCCTTCTGCGAACAAGATGAAGAAAGCTGCGGCTACCAGCGGGGTCGTGGCCGGTGCACGGTGTAGAGGTCCTGCGTACCCGCTGTCGCCCGCTGGGCGTGCTCCCGTTTCAGCCGCCGCCCTTCAGGCCTCTACCCCTCCAGGCGGAACGCGGAAGTCCGTTGAGCCGGATATGGGCCGGGCGCGGCTGCTGGTGCAAGGTCTCGGACCCCACAACGTCGAGCATGGCGAGAAGAGTCCCGGCATCCGTCAATAGTCCTCGGCCCGCCCCAAGCCCTCATACTTCGGGTCAAGCACCTCGGGCGTCGGCATTGGCACATGCGCTGGCAGGAGCGGGTGTTGTCATTAGGTGTTGAAACTGGACCCACTTTCGGCGTCCAAAAGGAACCCCTGCTTGGCTTTGACGGAGGCGATGCGGGCGAAGTGCTGGAACTCGCCGTATGTCCAAGTGGCAACACTCATGGCCTTGCTCCTCATCCAGCCGGGTCAGTGTCAGCATGGTCAATCGTGACTCTCGTTCAGCCTGCCACCTTGCCCGCTATCGGTGTTTGACCTCGGCGATGCGCGCTCGACCTTGGCGTGTCTTTGGTCTGGCGCTCCTAACGCTGCGCAACCGTCACTTGACGCCTTTCAACAGCATCTAGCACTGGAGTTGGAGGCCGCGACGATCCGTGCCCACATAACTATACCTGTCTCTAAAGACAGCTATCCCCCGGTCAGTTACGCAGATCCTTGGACTCAGTTAACCATGACTTGGTGTTGGGGTTATCCTGAGATGAAGGCAAGAGGCT
>CAIYXE010000321.1 GCA_903930095.1 uncultured Hyphomicrobiales bacterium | reverse complement strand
ATAATAAGTGATGGGCCGGTAGACGTAATCCGGCTCGTAGAGCATCTCCGGCTCGTACTGCGGCACGTAGATCACTTCCTTGCTGGCCGGTTGGATGACGATGGTTTCGTCCTGCGTGACGACCTTCACCTTTTCGTCGGACTTGATGACGCCGTTGGCGACGGCCTCCTCGCGCAGTTGCTGGATGGCGGCCAGCACATCGTCCTGCTGGTTCACGATTGCCTCACCGAAAAGCTGCGTCCAGTCAAGGTCTTCGCTCATCATGTTGACGACTTGGGGGTAGTTGAGAAGCGAGATGACGCTTCCGTCCCAGGTCGACTTGGGCTTCAGGTCCTTCTTGGTCTTGAGGTCCTCGAGCAAGCGGCCCGCTTCCACGATCTGCAGCGGATAGAGCGAGGCTGCTGATATCACGGCCACGAGCTCGTCCGGATAGAGCGCGATCCGTGCGACGAGGATTTCGAGCTCGTCGGCTGTCAGCGGCTCGGGCGCCTGTTCGACCGCTTCGACCGCCTCAGGCGGTGTTTCGGCGCGCGATGGAACAGCGGCGAGGCCCAGAGATGCTGCAATTGCGGCCGACAACATCAAGCGATGAGCGAAAATCCGCGAGAGGAAATTGACGTTCATGATGTCTCCCATCTTCATTTCGGCGAACAGGTGACTTGTCCGCCAGCAGAGCCGAGCCGAGTCGCCAGGCAGAGCACAAGCTAACTCTACCCAAGATTGCAAAACACGCCTAACCACGAATCCACTTCCGGATCGTAGTTCGACTTGATACAATACCGTACAACACGGTCATACTGCAGATTGTCGTCAGCAAATGCTCATGGACGCACAATTCTCATGAAAATCCGCAAGTCTACGGAACAGTCTTGGTTGAACGGGCGGGCGTTTGCCTGGGCGGGATATGATGTGGCGACTTCGGTTTATGTGGGCGCGGTGCCCTCCGTTTTGGCACCGGTCTTTGTCCGCGAGTTGGCGCAGAGTTACGAGAATCCGACAGCAGTCTGGGGCGTCTTGGCAGCGGTGGCGGTGCTCGTCAGTTCGCTTGCGGTGCTAGCGGCCGCTTCACTTGCGGCAAGGATCAACCGCCTCACCTTGCTCACAGCATTGACGGCAGGTCTCATGGCCGCCATGGCAGCACTGGCGTGGAATCCGCATGCCTCTCTCGCCCAGGCGGTGCTCGCCTTCGTGGCCGCGCAGAGCTTCTATTTCGCGGCCATGTCGATTTACGAATCCTTCCTGCCCGAACTGGCTCCCGCGGCAGCCCGCCAGAAACTTTCTGGCTTTGGGTGGGCCATCGGCTATCTCGGTGGCATCACTGCAATCATCTTGTTGCTCGTGCTTGTGGCGGGAAGGCCGCAGGATCTGGATGTCTTTGCATATTGCTTTGGAGCGCTTGTGCTCCTCAGCGGGGCTGCCTTCGCCATCGTCCTTCCCGCCATGCGCCGGCAAGGCTTCGGGGAAATGCAGAGACCGGTTGGCACGGCAGAGTTGCAGGGCGTGCTGTCAGCCGTCAGGAACTGGCGCTCCAATCGGGTAGTGTTCCAACTGCTTCTGGGTGCGATGCTGATCCAGATGGGCGTATTCGTCGTGGTCACGTTTACCACCCCGATCCTGGCAGACCGCTTCGGGCAGAGTTTGGAGGACCTTCTCTGGCTGCTGCTGGTCATCCACGTGGTCGCCGTTCCGTCCACGCTCGCCTGGAGCCGCCTGATGACGGGCACATCACGTGCTGCCGCAACGCTGCTTCTGATCTCCTCATGGGGTGTGGTGCTGCTGTTGCTGGCCTTTGGCTCTGGCCCT
>CAIYXE010000320.1 GCA_903930095.1 uncultured Hyphomicrobiales bacterium | reverse complement strand
CGGCACGTTGAGATCGACCCGGCACAGTACACGCTTACCGGAGAGGGTTACGTCATCGAGCGTGCGGAAGGCGGGCATGTGTTTGTCTCCAGTCAGAGTGAAATGCCGTTAACAGAAAAACCCACTCTACCGTCATGCCAGCGAAGGGTGGGAGACCGTACGGCCATGAATCGTTACTGCGATGCTTTTACCACGGCTTCCGCCGTAATGCCGAAGTGCTTGTAGAGGAGTTCGGCAGGCCCCGAGGCGCCGAAGCCGGTCATGCCGATGAAGGTTCCCTCCACCCCGATGAAGCGGTCCCAGCCAGTGCGCACACCGGCCTCGATGGCGATGCGCGTCTTCTCGCTGCCAAGCACCTTCGCCTTGTAGGCCGCATCCTGCCGCTCGAAATTCTCCATCGATGGCACGGAGACGACGCGCGCGGGCTTGCCCGCCTGATCGAGCAGCGCCTTGGCGGCCATCGCGATCTCGACCTCGGAGCCCGAAGCGAAGATCACCACCGTAGCGGGCTTGTCGGAAGGCGCGATGTCATAAGCGCCCTTGGCGCAGAGGTTCTCTTCCGAATAGGCGAGGCGCGCGGGCTTCAGCTTCTGGCGGGTGAGCGCCAGAACGGAAGGCCGCGTCTCGTCCTTCAGCGCCAGCTGCCAGCACTCGGCGGTCTCCACCGCGTCGCAGGGGCGGTAGACGGCAAGGTTGGGGATGACGCGCATGGCCGCCAGATGCTCTACCGGCTGGTGCGTTGGGCCGTCTTCGCCAAGCCCGATCGAGTCATGCGTCATCACATAGATCACGCGCTGCTGCATGAGGGCCGACAGGCGGATCGACGGGCGGCAGTAATCGGTGAAGACAAGGAAGGTGCCGCCATAGGGAATGAGACCGCCATGCAGCGCCATGCCGTTCATCGCCGCCGCCATCCCATGCTCACGGATGCCATAGTAAACATAGCGCCCGCCATAGTCGGCGGCATTGAGCGGCTTCAGCTCCTTCGACTTGGTGTTGTTGGAGCCCGTGAGGTCAGCCGAGCCGCCCACCGTTTCCGGCACTGCCGCGTTGATCACGTCAAGCGCGTTCTGTGAGGAATTGCGCGTTGCAAGTGCTGGCGGGTTCTTGGCAAGCTCCTGCTTGTAACCCGCGATCACCGCATCGAAATTGGCCGGAAGCTTGCCTGACGTCCGGCGGATGCACTCTTCCTTCTTGGGCGAAGCAGCAAGCCGCGTGTTCCACGCCGCACGGTCGGCCGCACCACGGCTTCCCGCCTTGCGCCATGCGTCCATCAATTCGTTCGGCACCACGAAGGGCTCATAGTCCCAGCCCAGCGCCTTGCGCGCACCCGCGATCTCCTCGGGGCCGAGCGGCGAGCCATGCGAGCCCGAAGTGCCAGCCTTGGTCGGCGCGCCATAGCCGATCACCGTCTTGCAGGCGATGAGCACCGGCTTGTCGGAAGTCTGTGCTGCACTGAGGGCCGCGGCGATCTCAGCCGGGTTGTGGCCATCGCAGCGCGACACGGCCCAGCCGCAGGAGGCAAAGCGAGCCAGCTGGTCAGTCGAATCCGTCATCGACAGCTTGCCGTCGATCGAGATGCCGTTGTCGTCCCACAGAACGATCAGGTTCTTGAGCTTGAGGTGGCCAGCAAGCGTGATCGCCTCCTGGCTGATGCCCTCCATCAGGCAGCCGTCGCCCGCCAGCACATAGGTCTTGTGGGTGACCAGCGCGTCGCCGAATTCGGCATTGAGGTGCCGCTCAGCAATAGCGAAGCCCACGGCATTGGCAATGCCCTGGCCTAAGGGCCCCGTCGTCGTCTCGATGCCGGTGGCATGGCCGAATTCCGGGTGGCCCGCCGTCTTGGAGCCGAGCTGGCGGAAGTTCTTGATATCGTCCAGCCCCATGTCCGCATAGCCCGTGAGATAGAGCAGCGAATACATGAGCATGGAGCCGTGTCCGGCGGAGAGGATGAAGCGGTCGCGGTCCGGCCAGTGCGGGTCGGAGGCGTCGAACTTCAGGAACTGGGTGAACAGCACGGTCGCCACGTCGGCCGCCCCCATGGGCAGGCCCGGATGGCCCGAATTGGCCTTCTGCACGGCATCCATGCTGAGGGCGCGGATGGCGTTGGCCATGGCGCGGGTCTGTTCGGGGGAATGGAGGGTCATGCGCGGCGGTTCCTTGGGGCTGAAACGCGGGAATTGGGGCTCCTGATAGCGGCTTGCGCGCTTGAGTCAATTGGAACCCGAGGCTGCTCCTGCCGCTCCGGAATGCCGTTTTGGGGGCGTTGCGCCGGTGCCCGGTTCAGCCTATTGTGCGCAGCGGTAAAGGCTGGCAGATTCTGTAATCTTACCAGAGGCTTTGATGGCAGGCATTGAGAAATTGGATGAGGCATTCCAGCGCTTCGAGGCGGCCCTGCGCCGCTTCGAGGATGCCGTCGGCAAGACGGTGGAGGGGAAAAGCCGCATGGCGGAACTCGAAAGCGAGGCCGAATCCCTGCGCAAGGACAAGACGCGCCTCACGCAGGAGCTCGACCTCGTGCGCACCAAGGCCGGCGAACTCGCGGACACGGGCAAGAACGCCGCGGGCAAGATCGATGCCGCCATGTCGCGCATCCGTGCGGTGCTTCATTCCAATGCGCCGGAGTAAGCCATGGCGCATGTGATCGTCGAGGTGAACGGCCGCCCTTACACGATGCAGTGCCCCGAAGGCGAGGAGGCGCATCTGCGTGACCTTGCGGTACTTCTCGACGGCGAGGTCCAGCGGGTGAAGTCGAGTGTCGGCACCGTCGGCGATATCCGCATGCTGGTCATGGCGGGGCTCATGGTTGCCGACCGGCTGTCCGAGGCGATCGCCCGCATCCAGTCTCTGGAGGAGCAGGTGGCCGGGCTGCGTGAGGCCAGGTCGGCGGCGCAGGCTGAGACGCAGAACCTCCAGACGCTGCTCAGCGCCAGGCTCACCGCCGCCGCGCAGCGGCTGGAGCAACTTTCGCAATCGCTGGGCAAATAGCAAGGGCGCGGCGCGCCATCATGCATGGACATCCGCGCCTGCCGCTCCTAAGTTAAGTCCCGGCGGGCTGCCCGGTGCGTGAGCTGACATTTTTTCCCTGGGGCCTATGCGATTCTGAATGGGAGCTGTCCCTGGGCTTGGCCGTGGCCTTGCTCAAACGGCGCCCACCTACAACTGTAGGGACCCGGGATCGTTAGTCACTCACGGCCCATGGTGGCTCGCCACGCCATTTGTTTTTGCCCCGGGGATTTCATGGACATCGCTGAAGTGAAGCGCAAGGCGCGCGCAGCCGCATCGGGGCGCCGGGCGGAGGCCCATGCGCTTCTGAAGGATTCAGCCGGCATCGCGATGGCAGAGCGCGGCCTCCCCGAAGGCCTCGGCCGCACCCCCGGCATCGTCTCCGGCTTCATGCCCTACAAGAGCGAGATCACCACCATTCCCTTGTTGAACAGGCTGCAGGGTGAGGGCTGGCAAACCGCGCTTCCCGTGGTCATCGCGGCGGGTGAGCCGCTGGTGTTCCGCGCCTGGGCGCCGGGAGAGCCGCTGGCGCCGGGCCTCTGGGATATTCCGGTTCCGCCGGAGACCGCGCCAGAAGTTATCCCCGATGTGCTGCTCGTTCCCATGCTGGCCTTCGACCGGCGGGGATACCGCCTCGGCTATGGCGGCGGCTTCTATGACCGCACGCTCGAAAAGCTCCGTGCCCTGAAGAAAGTGACGGCGGTCGGCGTCGCCTATCACGCGCAGATGGCGGACGACGTGCCGGTTGGACCACACGACGCACCGCTCGACTATGTGATGACGGAGCAGGAGACCTTCGCGTGCGGCTGATCTTTCTTGGCGATGTGGTCGGCAGGGCGGGCCGTGACGCACTGGCGCGGGAGCTTCCCCTGCTGAAGCAGCGTTACCGCCCTGACCTTGTGGTGGTGAACGGCGAGAACGCCGCCCACGGCTTTGGCATCACCGAGGACATCTTCCTCGGCTTTCTCGCCGCGGGTGCCGATGCGGTCACCCTGGGCAACCACGCCTTCGACCAGCGCGAGGCGCTGATCTTCATCGAGCGCTATCCGAACCTGCTGAGGCCGGTGAACTGGCCGAAGGGCTGCCCCGGCAGGGGTTCGGCCCTGATCGACACCGCATCGGGCCGGCGCGTCCTCGTCATGCAGGCCATGGGCCGGGTGATGATCGAGCCGATGCTGGATGATCCCTTCCCCGCAGCCGAGCGTGAGCTTGAGGCCTGCACCCTGGGCCTTGGCTGTGATGCCGTGCTCATCGATTTTCACGCCGAGGCGACCTCCGAGAAAATGGCCTTCGGCCATTTCTGTGACGGGCGCGCCAGCCTCGTGGTGGGCACCCATACCCATGTGCCCACCGCCGACCACCAGATCCTTCCCGGCGGCACGGGCTATCTGACCGATGCCGGCATGTGCGGAGACTATGACTCGGTGATCGGCATGGAAAAGGCAGAGCCCATGCAGCGCTTCCTGAGAAAGCTGCCGGTTGAGCGCATGCGGCCGGCGGAGGGCGAGGCCAGCGTATGCGGCGTTGCCGTGGAAACCGATGACCGCACGGGCCTTGCCACTTTGATCGCCCCCATCCGCGCCGGCGGGCGGCTGTCACAGGCCCATGTTACCGCATGGGAAGCCTGAGCGGGCGCATTGGCATGACGCGTTTGGCGCGTTGCCAGTAGAAAAACTCTAGTGACGGGGACGAAAAAGCCGCTAGTATCCTTTGCAGCGCTTATAAAAAGAGCGGCCCCGCGGGTGTAACGCAACGTGTTGCGCTGGCAGCCGCCGCCATAAAGAGCGTGGATTATGGGGAGGATAACAAGGGCCGTACCGTGCGCCATGCGTGGCGCAGGACAGGCTTTATTCCTCCCGGAACCATAACGCGCCGGTCCTGCCGGCATTCTGGAGGAAGCTCACGTATGAAGAAATTCGCTACATTGTTCGGCATGGCCCTGCTGGCCGGCACGGCGCTCTATTCCGCCAGCGCCCAGGCCGCTGACGAACTCACCATCACGTCCTGGGGCGGTTCCTACTCGGAAAGCCAGCGCAAGGCGTTCTATGAGCCCTATATGGCGGCCGGCAACAAGATCACCGAGGCGGAATACAACGGCGAAATCGCCAAGATCCGCGCCATGGTGGAAGCCAATGCCGTGACCTGGGACGTGATCGACGTCGACACCCAGACAGTGCTTGCAGGCTGCGCCGAAGGCACCTTCGAGACCATCGACTGGGCCAAGCTCGGCCTCGACCGCTCGAAGTTCATCGGTGGCGACGTGACGGACTGCGCTGTCCCGAACATCCTCTACTCCACCGTCGCGGCTTACGACACCACGAAGACCCAGGCCCCCGCCGGCCTCTTCGAGGCGCTGTTCGACACCGCCAAGTTCCCCGGCAAGCGCGCCCTGCAGAAGAGCCCCTTCGTGAACCTCGAATGGGCCCTCATGGCGGATGGCGTGGCCCCGGCTGACGTCTACACCGTGCTCGGCACCGACGAGGGCGTCGCGCGTGCGTTCAAGAAGCTCGACACCATCAAGAAGGACGTGATCTGGTGGGAATCGGGCGCCCAGGGCCCGCAGCTGCTGGCTGACGGCCAGGTGGTCTTCGCCACCTCGTGGAACGGCCGCTTCCACACCGCCATCAAGAACGACAAGAAGCCGTTCCAGATCATCTGGGACTACCAGGCTCCGGACTGGGACTGGTGGACGATCCCGAAGGGCACGCCGAAGATCGAGGAAGCCTACCGCTTCATCGCCTTCGCGTCTGACCCGCAGCGCATGGCCGACCAGACGAAGTACATCGCCTACGGCCCCGCCAACAAGGATTCCTCGCCGCTGGTCGACCCCACAATCCTGCCCGACCTTCCGTCGGCTCCCGACAACCTCAAGACTGTGTTCTATCCGGATCCGCAGTTCTGGGGTGACAAGGGCGACGAGCTGCGCGAGCGCTTCAACGCCTGGCTCGCCCAGTAAGTCAAAGTGCGATTGGGGGAGGGGGATTGTCCTCCTCCCCTTCACGTTTCATCTTCACATCTTTTCGCATCCTGGGGCGTCACCACCATGTCCATGGCTCAGGCACTTCCCGATGACGGCGTGATGCGCGCCGCGGACGGCACCCCGCTGAAGGTAGCACTGGCGCGCGCCGAGCGGCGCGAGCGGCTCAAGGCCCTGGGGCTTGTGGCCCCGCTTTTCGCCTTCATCGTGCTCTCCTTCGTCGTTCCGATCATCGTGATGCTCTACAACTCCGTCTATGATCCGGACGTCGCGCAGACGCTGCCGCGCACCGTCGAGGCGCTCAGCACGTGGGACGGCAAGGAGCTGCCCTCGGAAGACGTCTATGCCGCCCTGGCAGCTGACATGAAGGAGGCTTCGAACCAGCAGGTGGCCCTGGTCGGCAAGCGCCTCAACTATGAGATGTCGGGCATCCGTTCCAAGGTGATCAACACCGGCCGCAAGGTGAAGCAACTGGAGCAGGGGCCCTACAAGGATGCCCTGATCGGCATGGACAAGATCTGGGGCAATCCGGAAACCTGGTCCACCATCAAGCGCTCCTCTTCTGACTGGACGCCCTTCTACATCCTGTCCATGCTCGACCTCCGCCAGAGCCCTGATGGCGGGATCGAGGCGATCCCGGCCGACCGCGCCATCTACAAGGACATCCTCGTCCGCACCCTCGGCATCTCGTTGCTTGTCACCGTGATGACGCTGATCCTCGGCTATCCCGTGGCCTATCTGCTTGCCACCTCGCCGCAGAAGACGGCGGCGATCCTCATGATCTTCGTGCTCCTGCCGTTCTGGACCTCGCTGCTTGTGCGCACCACGGCGTGGATGATCCTGATGCAGGACGGCGGCGTCTTCACCCAGCTCCTCAACGTCACGGGAATCACCTGGCTGCTGAACCTCTTGGGCGCCGTTGAAGGCGAGCCGCAGCTGTTCAAGACGCGCTTTTCAACCATCGTGGCGATGACGCACATCCAGCTGCCTTTCACGCTGCTGCCGATCTATTCGGTGATGAAGACCATCTCGCCCAACTATATGCGGGCGGCAAAGTCGCTGGGCGGCACGCCCTTCTACTGCTTCCTCAGGGTCTACATGCCGCAGACCATTCCCGGCGTCGCGGCGGGCTGCCTGCTCACCTTCATCCTCTGCCTCGGCTATTACATCACGCCCGCCCTGGTCGGCGGCCCGACTGACCAGATGATTTCCGGCTTCATCGAGCGCGCCATCAATTCCGAGAACAACTGGGGCAAGGCCTCGGCGCTGGGCGTCATCCTGCTCATCGCCACGCTCATCCTGTATTACGTCTACAACAAGCTGATCGGCATCGATCGCATGAAGCTGGGTTAACGCAATGGCCGTTCCTTCCTATTACACCCGCGGCGAAACCGTTGCCTATTACGCGCTGCGCCTTTTCGTGGGCATCGTTCTTCTGTTCCTGATCTCGCCGATCCTCGCGGTGATGCCGCTCTCCTTCAACTCCGAGAGCTTCTTCACCTATCCGATGCCGGGCTATTCGCTCAAATGGTATGAGGATTTCTTCTTCAACCCGCGCTGGTCGGGCGCGGTGAAGATGAGCTTCCTCGTCGCCATCGCCACGACCATCCTTGCCACCGCGCTCGGCACGCTGGCAGCCCTTGGCCTGGCGCGCTCCAACTTCCCCTCCAAGGCCACGATCATGGCGATCCTGATCTCGCCGATGATCGTGCCGGTCATCATCTCCGCCGTCGGCATGTTCAAGTTCTATGCGCAGCTCGATCTTGCTGGAACGCGGCTTGGCATCATCCTGGCGCATACGGCGCTCGCAACGCCCTTCGTCGTCATCACGGTGACGGCAACACTTTCGAGCTTCGACAAGACGCTGATGCGGGCAGGCGCCTCCTGCGGTGCGCCGCCGCACACGGTGTTTTTCAAGGTGGTGATGCCGCTCATTCTGCCCGGCATGATCTCGGGCGCGCTCTTCGCCTTCGTCACCTCGTTCGACGAGGTCGTGGTGGTCCTGTTCCTCGCCAGCCCGGAGGACCGCACCCTGCCGCTCCAGATGTTCTCCGGCATTCGTGAAATGATCTCGCCCACCATCACCGCCGCGGCCACCGTGCTGGTGCTGATCTCGACGGCACTGCTCGTCACGGTCGAGATGCTGCGGCGGCGGTCAGAGCGGCTGAGGGGCGTTCAGGCCTGACCGTCAGCGCCTGGCGCGGCGGGCCACCCTCACGGGGCGGCCTGCATTACCCGTTCCCTTGTCCTGTGCCGGAGCGTCCGAAAGCGTGGCGATGGCGCCGAACAGCCGTCCCGAAGGCGCCCGCTCCGTGAGCGATCCCGGCATTCGCAGCGAAGCCGCTACTGAAAGGCCCTCCGCTGCATGGCAATGCTCGCTGATCATGCCCCGGCTCGACTTCATGCCCACGCTCCCACTTACGCAACTCACAGTGCAAAGCTTGGCCGCCGGAGGCTTAAGGGGCGGTTAAGCGGCTTGTTTCCGGCCCGCTGCCCTGTCTATAACGCGCCTCGACACAGCGCATCACCGGAGGGGTCATGGCCGGCCATTCACAATTCAAGAACATCATGCACCGCAAGGGCAAGCAGGACAAAATGCGGTCCAAGATCTTCTCCAAGCTGTCGCGTGAGATCACGGTTGCCGCCAAGGCGGGCCTTCCTGATCCCTCCGCCAATGCCCGCCTCCGCCTCGCCATCCAGAACGCCCGCGCCGAAAACCTGCCCAAGGACAATATCGAGCGCGCCATCAAGAAGGCCGCCGGCAACGATGCCGAAAGCTATGACCAGGTCCGCTATGAGGGTTACGGCCCGGGCGGCGTGGCGGTGATCGTCGAGGCCTTGACTGACAACCGCAACCGCACCGCCTCCAACGTGCGCTCGCTTTTCACCAAGTTCGGCGGCAACCTGGGCGAGTCGGGCTCGGTCTCCTTCATGTTCGCCCGCGTGGGTGAGATCGTCTACCCCGCTGCCAAGACAAGTGCTGACGCCATGCTCGAAGCCGCGATTGACGCCGGAGCCGATGACGCCGCTTCCGACGCTGACTCCCACACCGTCACCTGCGCCTTCGAATCGATCGGCGACGTCTCCGCCGCACTCGCCAAGAGCTTCGGCGACGCGGAATCCGTGAAGGTCGTGTGGAAGCCCCAGACCATGACCCCGGTAGACCAGGAAAAGGCCGAAACCCTGATGAAACTGGTGGATTCGCTCGACGAGGATGACGACGTGCAGGTCGTCTTCTCCAACGCCGACATCCCCGACGACGTGATGGCGAAACTCAACGCCGCCACTTGATCGTCACCCCAGCGAAAGCTGGGGTCCAGCTTTGGTTCAGCGTGTGCGGTCGAAGGAAGCTGGATCCCAGCTTTCGCTGGGATGACGGCTGTTGAGGTTGCCCGGCATGCTCTAGAATAAGCCCAATGATCAGAATCATCGGCATCGACCCGGGCCTGCGCAACACCGGCTGGGGCATCATCGGGCAGGAGGGCTCGCGGCTCACCTATGTGGCCGATGGCGCGCTCCATTCCGATGGCGACAAGCCGCTGGCCGAGCGCCTGCTGCAACTCCATTCCCAGCTCATGGACGTCCTTCGCGAATTCGAGCCCGACGAGGCCGCCGGGGAGGAAACCTTCGTCAACACCGATGCCCGCGCCACGCTGAAGCTCGGCCAGGCGCGCGGCGTGCTGATGCTGGTGCCCGCCATGCTGAAGCTGCCCGTCGCCGAATATGCACCCAACACGGTGAAGAAGGCGGTGGTGGGTGCGGGCCACGCGGAAAAGGACCAGGTCAAGCACATGGTGAAGCTGCTGCTTCCCAAGGCGCGCATGCGCACCGCGGATTCGACCGATGCGCTGGCGGTCGCCATCTGCCACGCCCACTACCGCGGCTCGCAGCGGCTGGCCGATGTGCTGGCGCGT